>CAZOYZ010000098.1:0-7885 GCA_964584045.1 uncultured Prolixibacteraceae bacterium
TCCCGGTTAAATGCCAGTTTTTGTTCCCACTTTTTCTGCTCGCGTACGGATGGTCTGATACTGCCGGACGGTGAGACTGACGCGATTGCCGTTTGGCCTAAGCCAAAGGCTCCGGCCGCTAAAGCTGAGCTTTTGATAAATTTTCTTCTGTTGATGTTTTCTTCCTTCATAAATTCAGTTTTTTACCATTTAAGCATGACATTCACCCCGTCGGGGTTATTTTCAAATCCAAGCAGACAGGTACGGCTTGGTTCATCCCATTTCCAGGCAGCATTGTTCAATCTTATCCCCTGAGCATCGTTAATTTCAACCGATTCTGGTTCGGCCGGCAAAAGGACACGCATGACATTCGTCGTGTTCAACGGGCTTTTTGTTGTAAAGGAGTAGCTTCTTTTCGACCGCTTTTCACCATCGGTACGCGAAGCTGCCGCCAGAACCTGAGGAACTGTTTTTTCTTCCACCCGTTTCAGGTCGAACAGGTATGCCTGTTCTCCCGGTCTTACTGTCTTTTCGGTGATTACAGGCAGTTGAGGATCAAAAAGGTCGATGAATAACCCGCGGACGACATAGGGTTCATTGCTGACACCTTCGTCCATTACCGCGATCAGGTTGAAAGGTCCTCTCTCCAGGTAAAAGCTGTTTTTAAACGCCAATGTTCCCGCCTTTGCCTTTTCTTCATACATTTTCTTCACGATCGCCACATACCCAAGGTCGCCGCCTTCTTCCAGCACAAACTCCTTCGGATCTTTCCGGATCACGTAGACATAACCTTTTCCGCAGACATATTCGCCTTCGTCCGGGTTCTCTCCTATTCCAAGCAGTTTAAACAAGTGATCAGACGGTCTTTTAAATTGATTTTCACCCTGGTTCCACCATTCCTGAACGGTCTGGAACGGATCGGTATCGCGGGAGGCGTAAACAATTACCCCGCCTTCGTTTACCCATTTGGCCATGTATGAATGGGCTTCTTCCGATAAGGGTTTCAGGTTCGAATACGACATAAGCAATACCCGCGTATCCTTCCAGGTTTCCGGGTACGATACATTTTCGATGTGCAGCGGTTTCACCGGTACGCCCCGTTTCAGGAAAGGCAGCGCCTCCCCGTAGAAATTGGAAAGCTGAGGATCTTCATAACCTTCCACGGGTTCCGGGGCCCGCTGGAACATCAGCGAGTTAGCCATCAATACGGAAACACCCGGCGACCCTGAAATCCGGTTCGGGGAAAGCGGCATTTGGTTCAGTGAATTAATCATCACCTGCATTTGAGTGGAATAAAACCGGGGAATACGCTCCTTCTTATTTTTATCGGCGTTTCCCGGATCGATCAGTTCCATCTGGTGTGATCCTTCTATTCCGCCGCCCTTTTTATAATGGGCGCTGGTATAATAGAGCCTTTCGTAAATCCGGTCGGGCCAGGGCATCACCTCATAATTATCGATATTGGGAAACAGCAATTGTGCCGTGAAGGTGGCCTGATAGTTTTGTTTGTAGTAAGGCCAGTCAAACTCCCGGTCCTCGATCGGGTCGGTCAGGAAAAACATTTTCCGTCCTGTCGGGGCCGTCATCGCCTCCATGCAGCCATACTCCAGGTAGGCTGTTTCGAACACGCGTTCCCGTTTCTGCCCGTTAAAGTAGTTCGGCTCGGCAGAAGTTCCCGTCCATACCTGTGCGATATACCCGTCTACGCTGGGCAGCGACGCCAGGCTTGCCTCCGGGCTCACGATCATCCACTGCGCGTAGTTGACCAGCGAATGGGTGGGCACATAACACCGTACGTTCATTCCCTTGCTTTTCCCGTATGCTTTTGCATACGAAAAGCACTCGTCCAGTGCATGGTAATACATCTGGTATTTCAATTTATTGGACAGGTACGTGTTTTCGGCCGAAGTATGCTGCGGCCGCCATTCGAAACCGTAGTAGTCCTTCCAGGCTTTCTTAAACGATTCGCTGTAGCCGGCTTTTGCCCAGAATTCCGGCTCTTCCAGGTAGATGGCATCAATCCCCGCGTCAATCACCCGCTTGATATGCACCTCCTTGAGGTAGTTCAAAAAACTAGTGGTCGGTACAAAATAGGGTGTTGATCTGCCTCCCCCGTGCCAGAGTGTATCACCCTGCCGGTTAACCTGCCCGTCGTCCCAATGCGGCTTTCCATCCCACTCTCCGTCAAAATAAGGTTTGTACCTGCTTCCCCAGGCTATGCCGGTCATAAAATGAGTCGTGTATCCACGGTCACGCCAGCTTTGAACACGTTGCTCAAAGGTCATGTCTTCGTTGTCCTCCATGCCATAAACAATGGCCACGTCTGCCCGGATATCGGTTACCGGCTTCCAGGGGCCTCCGGTTTGAAACGCTGTTTTCTCTGCCTTTTGCGGTTGACTGACATGCTTCTGGCTACAGGCGGCAAACCCGAGGATCAGAAAACTGTAACACAAAAATTTAGTTGATTTAAGTCGCATCGAAAATTTTATTTTTGTTAGAATTATCAGGATCTGTTTACTCCTTAACCTGATCTGTCATTTCGAATACCAGTTCTCCTCCGTTTTTAATCTCATCATAGCTGATGCTGAATGTGTCCAGAGGCTTTTCGTTTAGTTTCACTGACCGGATATACCGATTCGCGTCTGACAGGTTCAAGGCCTTCATTTCAAAAGTTTTTCCGTTTGGTAAGTGCAAAGTCATTTCCGGCACCTGCGGAGCCCCGATCACATAGGTGCCCGAAACCGGATCGACCGGATAAAAGCCCATCGAGGAGAAGAGGTACCAGGCCGACATTTGTCCGCAGTCGTCGTTCCCGCACAAACCATCACGTTTGGGCAGGTAAAACTGATCAAACACTTTGCGCACAATCTCCGCCGTCTTGTCAGGGCGTCCGGCTAAAGTGTACAGGTAAGCAATGTGGTGACTTGGTTCGTTCCCGTGAGCGTACAAGCCAATCAGGCCGGTGACGTCAGGTACGGCGACATGACCCGGCAATTCATCGATTTTGATGAAAAACAGCGAATCCAGCTTTTGCACAAAAGCCTCGTTCGAACCAAACAGACTGATCAGCCCCGGTACGTCGTGCTGGACATGCCAGGTCCACTGCCAGGCATTTCCTTCCGTATAATCGCCGCCTTCCGATTCGCTGGTGAGGGCATGTGAAGAAAACGGCGTACGCCATTTCCCGCTGGAATCGCGGCCCCGCACGAGCATCCGCTCCGGATCATAGAGATTTTTATAAAAACCGGCGCGGTTCATAAAGAATTGTTCATCTTCCGTTTTGTTTAACGCTTTGGCCATCTGTGCCACACAGTAATCATCGTAGCCCGACTCCAGTGTTCGCGATACTGATTCACTGGCGCTGACATCGAACGGGAAGTATCCGTACCTGTCATAATTTGACCAGTCTGCTTTATTGTGCTCCGCCGTTTGCGCATGCCTGATCGCTTCGTAGGCAAATTCGGGATCAAAGGAGGTATCCCCTTTCAGATAAGCATCGACGATGACCGGAATGGCATGGTTCCCGATCATGCACCAGGTCTCACACATTCCGTATTCATTGGTCACCAGCAATCCCGTTTGCCGGTGCCGTTCCAGCAGCGAACGGACAAAACGGCTGTTTTCTTCAGGATACATCAGGTTTAAGAACGGATGCAAGGCACGATAGGTGTCCCAAAGCGAAAAGTTGGTGTACATATCGCCCGCGGCGCTTTTATGCAACTGGTGGTCCCAGCCGGAATAACTTCCGTCCACATCGGTCACCAGGTTCGGCATGAGCAGGGCATGATACAGGGAGGTGTAAAACGAGATCCGTTGCCCCTTATCCCTGGCCTTTATTTCGATCCGTTTCAGGTAGCTGCTCCAGAGCGCCTCGGTCTGCCGGTGTACCGCGTCAAAATCCCATCCGGGCACCTCCGTATCAAGATTACTGATCGCTCCCTCCACGCTGGCCGTTGAGAGACCCACTTTCACGTTCACCGGTTCCTGTTCGCCGGTCTTAAACTGAAGATGTACTTTGGTTATTTTCCCTGCCAGTTGCTGTTTGTCGCCGATGATGCTGTCTTCGTAAGACGTGAGCTGTTCAAAAGGCTTTGAGAACCGGGCGCAGAAATAGTAACGGTGATCGCGGATAAAACCGCTCGAGCGGCGCATGCCCACGATCGTCTGCGGATCAATTACCCGGATTTCACTTTCGGTCGTTTGATCGCCAATACCGTGTCCCAAGTCAATGAGGATGCCCGCCTTTTCACTGGCAGGATAGGTATACCGGTGAAAACCCACCCGCGCGGTGGCAGTCATTTCGGCAACAACCCCATAATCATCGAGACGGACCCGGTAATACCCGGGGCTTGCCTTTTCCGAATCGTGCGAAAATGAAGAGCGGTAGCCGGCGGAGGGATTTTCCTCTTCGCCTGCGATAAACGGAACGTCGCCGGTAACCGGCATAAAAAGGATATCGCCCATTTCGGCGGCGCCGGTTCCACTGAGGTGCGTATGCGAGAATCCCATGATAGTTTTGGAATCATGATGATACCCTGAGCAAAACTCCCAGCCGTGGATGCCATTGTCGGGTCCAACCTGGACCATCCCAAACGGGGTTGTTGCCCCCGGGTAGGTGTGACCTGTGTAGGCGGTACCGATGAAGGGATCGACGTCGTAAACAGGATCAGGCTGCACGGAAGACGAGCAACCGGCCATTGCGCCGGCGATCAAAACGGGCAAGATGGTTCTGACCATCATTTTTAAACTTACATTCATTTTCATCATAAATACTGGTGAACAAATCTGTTTTGTAAAGAAGACATCCTTTTTTCACCGGATGAACAACTATTCAAAGAAGTTTGGCGTTTTTTCGTTGGTCATGTCAAATTCCAGCGTTCCCCCGTTTTTGATGGCCTCGTAACTCACGCTGAACGACTTGAGCGGCTTCCCGTTTAACCGCACGGACCGGACATATTTATTTCCGTCGGACAACTGGTTGGCCTTTATGGTAAAAGCCTTTCCGCCGGGCAGATGCAACGTCGCCTCATGAACCTGAGGGGCCCCGATCAGGTATTCGCCCGACACGGGATCGACCGGGTAAAAGCCAAAGGCAGAAAACATATACCAGGCCGACATTTGTCCGCAGTCATCATTTCCGCTTAAACCGTCGCGTCCCGGCAGATAAAACTGGTCAAAAACCTGCCGGATGATTTCCTGCGTTTTATAGGCATGACTGGTATAATTATACAGGTAGGCCACATGATGGCTGGGTTCATTGCCATGGGCATACTGTCCGATCATCCCGGTCACGTCACCATGAAAACCTCCGGCAGTAGTGGCCTCAATATCCATCGTGAAAAGCGAATCCAGTTTGGCTTCGAAGATATCCTTCCCTCCCATCATCGAGACCAGAGCGGGAATATCGTGCTGGACATGCCAGGTGTACTGCCAGGCGTTGCCTTCGGTATAGTCGCCGCCGCTTGTCGCAGCATGGGACAGCACCAGTTTGTCGAATGGCGTGCGCCAGTTCCCCCCGGAATCTTTTGCCCGCATCAGCCCGTTTTGATCGTCAAACAGGTTTTTGAAATTGTCGGACCTTTTCTTGAAAAAGGCCTGCTTTTCCGGGTCTCCGGTCAGGCCGAACAACAGCGACGCACAATAATCGTCGTAACAATGTTCCAGGGTACGCGACACCGACTCAACAGGGATCAGGTCGAAAGGATAATACCCGTATTGATCGTATACCTCCCAGTTCGATTTCTCGTGTGACGTGGTCAGCGAGGTGTAAACCGCTTCGGCAGCCAGCGGCTTGTTATCCTGAACGATACCTTTCAGATAAGCTTCCGCGATGACCGGTACCGTGTGATTACCAATCATACACCAGGTCTCATTTTGACCGTAATCGTTCGTGCATAAAAGGCCGCGCTGCTGATAGAGGGTGAGCATCGACTTCACAAAAAGGACATTCTTTTCCGGGTAAGCGATGTTGTAAAACGGGTGCGTGGCCCTGTAGGTGTCCCACAAGGAGAAGTTGATATACACGTCCCTGCCGTCATCAACCAGTTCGCCGTTAGGAAGACGATAGTTCCCGTCCGCATCGTTAATCACATTGGGCATTAACAGCGCGTGGTAGAGCGAGGTGTAGAATGAGATGCGCTGATCGTTATCGACCGGGACAATCTCGATTCGTTTCAGGTATTCATTCCATTCGGCAGTCGCGTCCTGTCTGACCTTGTTGAAGTCCCAGCCGGGAATCTCCGCCTGAAGATTTTTCGCCGCTCCTTCAGGACTTACTGTCGACAGGGCAACCTTGACGAAGATCTCTTCATTCTTTTTCGTTGCAAAACGGAATGCCATTTTCGTGATCTTACCCTGAATGTCTCTTTCGCCGGCGATCTCTCCATCGGCCCATGAAAGGAATTCCTTCACGGGCTTTGAGAATACGACATAAAAATAATAGTTGTGGTCAGGCACAAATCCGGTCGAACGCCTTCGCCCCACCACCACGGAGTCATTTAGAAAATGAATGCTGGTTTCGACAGGCTCATCCCCTATTCCATGGCCTAAGTCAATCACGATGGCAGACTTGTCCGATTCAGGATAGGTATATTTATGAAAGCCGACCCGCGAAGAGGCCGTTAACTCCACCTTAATCCCATAATCATCCAGCATCACGTGATAATACCCAGGTTGAGCTTCTTCACTTTGATGGGAGAAGGAAGAACGGTAGCCCGTCTTCGTATCCGTTTCGTCTCCCCGGACGAACATGGTCTCGCCGGTAACCGGCATCAGCATGATGTCGCCCATATCGGGGCAACCGGTACCACTGAGGTGGGTATGCGAAAAACCGATGATCGAGCTGTCGGCATGGCAATAGCCCGAACAATGCTCCCACTTGTCGGTACCCGTATCAGGACCGACCTGTACCATGCCAAAAGGCAACTGGGCCGCCGGGTGGGTATGGCCTACGTAATCCGTACCGATAAACGGATCCACAAACTGCGATAAGTTTTCAGTCTTCTCTCCGTTACACGCAAATAACGCAACGAGGAGCGCAATTCCGTAAATACGATTCAATAATCTCATTTTATAGGGTTTTATTGATTTAATCCATGGTCGTCAGCAAAATTCTTTCGCTGCTGATTTTCTCCTGTTGTGACGATTTCCCGTTCCCGTTATATTGGTTGCCCGACGATTTGATGTCTATGCCGGCATAAGACTCCAACCCATATCCGTCATTGTATTGAATGCGATTACCGGATACAGTAACCTGTTCGCACCCATCGTAAAGGCATTCCGCATAAATGCCGGCCGAACTGTTCGCCTCGATCAGACAACCCGAGATCATAATCTTCCGGCTGCCTGCCAGATGAATACCGAACCAGTCGTTCCGGGTTATCTCACAATTCGTAATTTCCACGTTTTCGCACCGGATCACCGACAAGCCACTGCCAAAGGGAGAAGCTGCCAGCCGGCTATCCCTCACCGACACATTTTGTACATGGTCCAGCTTGAAATTATGATTCAGCCGCGGCCCCGGCACAATGCAGGATCCGTTATCACTCAGGTTGCAGCCGATCATTTCAACATTCTCCGCGCCGCTCACATAGATTCCCTGATGCGTAAAGTTGAGAAGCGTGAGATGGTCAAACGTGATGTTCTTCATCTGTCCTGTTTTTCGGGAGATGAAAAAGATCCCGGCATGTTGCGGCGCCAGACGCAATGCTCTGAACATTCTCCCGGAATTCGGGTCTTTCCCGTCATAATCCGTGGTCTCCGCCCCTTCCAGAACAAAGTTACCCAGCGTTACGTTGTGCAGATTCTCGTCGTTATTGACCACACACCGCACTACCTTTTGGTCAAAATGCAGGATGCTCTTTAATCCTTCGCCGACAAGTGTCGTCCCGCTTGGGATCACCAGGGT
>CAZOYZ010000098.1:7985-13722 GCA_964584045.1 uncultured Prolixibacteraceae bacterium
CCATTCGACCGGTAATGCTGATAAACCATTTCAAGCGGAGAATCCAGCGTTTTCGCCCGCGGGGAAATCGTCCCGTAACAGTAAGGGTTACCCCCGTTCAGATACTCCATGGTATATTCATACCCTAAAGCCAGACGGTTATTCCCTTCCGAGAACAAATCCAGACCCTGGCTCCATGCAATCCGTGCTGCCCCGGCGAACTCGCGAAGCCCCAGTTGCACATGTCCCTGATCACGTGTCGATTCCTGGCACTGCCCATGGGGATAAATATACTTGAATATACTCCCGTTCCCGCGGCCACGCAAGTAATGGTCAACCGCGTTTTCAAACATTTTTGGTTGATCGGTAAATACGGCAATTGCCATGACCGTCTGGATCATCGCTCCATCCCAATTCCCGTTTGCCTCAGGGAAATAGAACCGGATGTATGGATAAAGCGTCTCCAGTAACATCCGTTCAAAGGACTCAATGCCCTCCTGACCCCAACCGGAATCACTGTACCGCAATATTTCGGCGGCGTTGCATAACGTGTGGCCGACCAGACCGACCAATAACTTGGCATCGTTATAATCGAAATCCCACACATTGGGAGACCAGGCGTTGAGTATCTCAATCGCCCTTTTGGCATACACCCTTTCTCCGGAGATGTACCAAACCAGAGCGGCCTGGTAAGCCGTGTTGGCATCCTGTGCAAACGCGTCGGCGCCGATACTTGGAGAATTGAACGCTCCCCGGACAATATGTTGTTCAACTTTTATTTCATCATCCAGCGAGACCGACGCTTTCACGCGGTCAAACGCACCTTTCCAGGGTTGTTCCCCTGCTGCGACCTTTTGCCTCATGAAGTCCAGGTCTGCCCTGGTCTGGTAAATTCCCGGGTGTACAAATTTTGCCGCATGTGCCGGGGTCGCAAGAAACAACGGCACCACCGTCATCAGGATCAAAAACGCCGTCTGAGACCAATGCCGTCGCTCCCTGTACCCTCCCGTGTTTTCTTTTAGTCTCATGGTCAACGGTTCAGAATTTTCACATCTCTCCCGTTCAGGTGTTTCACACGCAGGACTCCCCCCTGTTTCAGTTTTTCCCACTGCCAGCCCTCGCCGGCGCCGAGCTGATCAACCTGCTTCAGGATTTTGCCATCGACGGTCACTTGTTTGGGAAGGCTGGTCAAGCGCAACACCTCAGTTGATTGAGGCAGGAACGTGCAATATGCAATCTCGTTTCCCTGATAGTTGATTTTCCGGACGATGCTGGTGGATCCCAGCAAATGATCTTCACCGGCAGGAGCCCATTCGGGTACCGCGGCCAGTCCGTCCATAAAGTGCCTGATATAATCACCGTAGCCATCCGAAAACCAGGCACGCATCCATTCCGGTCCCACCGATACGAATCCTGCCTTGCTGGTGCAGTAGGTGGCCCAGTTAAAATTCTCGAACGCTTCGGTTTTATACCATTCCGATTTTCCAAGGGCATACCACATGGCACAAACCGACGCGTACCGGGCAGTATGACCCCCCATTGGCGTCATGCAAAACAGTTGCTCACACTGCGCGTTATATCCCAGCGCGTTTTGGGTTCCAAAGACAGCGTCACACCAATGAATCAATGCCGGAACATTTTTCTCATAATAAGGGTCGCTTTCCGGGTATTGAATCAGGTAACGTGCCACTTCCATGGGAGTAACCTGCACCCTGTTCCTATTCGCGTGATCGTACTCCACATCTTCAAAATAGCCTTTCCAGACAAATGTTTTCATTGGACCTGCCCACGAAAACAGCCATTTCCAGGCCATGTCCCTGGCTTTTCGGTATTTCGCCACGTTCTCCTCGCTTAGTTTTATCCGGCTCTGTATCCGGGCAAGTTCGTCAAACAGTCTCACCGGAGGCAACACGTTGGAACAGTATTCTTCCGTGATCGCTCCCGACCGGGCGTGTACCCGGTACGGCCAGGGCGACTGACTGTAGTTCCCTTCCCTGACATTTGCCGCCAGGGCATCCGCACAGGCGAGTGCTGCCTTCAGATAGACAGGCTCCTCGGTGATCTGGTAAAACTGAAGATACGCCACGCCCATCTCGCCCACCTTGTCGGGCTCCAGAAAGTATTTGCCATCGCCCCCTCCGTTTCCGTGGTCCGCGCTTCCCGAATATTCCGGATCTCCGTTCGTCGCACTGGCATAGGGACAATTCGCCCAGGTCCACCCCGATGGTGAAGAACCATGCTTCAGCATATGGTCGAGACATTCCCTGACGAGTTGCAGGTAAGATTCATCGCCCGAATAAACCCGGTATTTCACAGCCAGGCCCTCGGTAAACCCGGCAAATACGCAGGCTGGATTGTTGGCGGCGCCTCCTCCTTGCTGATAAGAGTCTTTTCCAGTCTCCGGACCATCGATCTGACAGATCACATAATACAGTTTTAGTCCCGTTGCCGGATCGACAGGCAAGTCATTTTTTAAGAATTCCGAAGCCAGCTTGATCACATGATGATAGCCAGCACCTTTTATTTCAGGCTGATACCAGGACAAAAGCTGACCTTGATCTCCCCACACGATCCGGTGGGTACAAATGGAATCCGGTTTTTCACTGTTTTTGGCATTGCCCTGCACACCACTACTTGTCATCCCCAAAGCAAGGACAATCATAAAAATCTTCATCGGTTTCATAAACAAATTCCTATCGGTTAGTAATTATTATTATACCAGGCATTGACCTGTTAAATCGTTATCTCACAAATGTTTTCGCACGCTTTTTTTGCCAAAGAGTTATATCGCCATAAGGTTACTTTCATGCTCATGCTATTTCCCGAAACCCTCCGACACAAACGACAGCGCCATGCACAACGCCGGGCGCCAGTAATTCCAGTCATGACCGCCGTCGCGAACCCGAAACTCGCAGGGGACTTTTGCTTTTTGCATTTCCCGGTAAAAGTCACAGTTCACCTCCAGCAGAAAATCATCATCGCCGCAATCGACAAACCAACGGATGTTCCGTAATTTTACAAGTGTGGCTTCATCGATGAGCGTGATGTACGCGTTGCAGTCATTGGCCAGTACTGACCGTCCAAACTCTTCCATTTCGGGGTTCCTTACCGGAGGACGGTCCTGCTTCGGCAAGGTCATCAGTGCGCTCATGGCGTACACCGAAGAGAACATGTCCGGATGCTTAAGGGCGTATGCCACAGCCCCGCCGCCGCCCATCGAAAATCCTGCCACGGCCCTGCCCGCCTGATCACCGGCAATGCGATACTTTTTCTCAACAAAAGGGATAAATTCTTCGAAAAAAAAGGTTTCGTACGGCCATTTTTCCATGTCAAAATATCCATTTCGGATACTGCCTGCATCCGGCATGATGATAATCATCTCACAAGCTTTGTTTTCAGCCGTGAGCCTGCCGGCCAGTTCCTGAATCCTGCCGTCTTTGACCCAGTCATTGTTCCGGTGACTGTGACCATGCAGGAGGTACAGTACCGGGTATTTTTTACCGGCTGCCCTTGAATAGCTTTCGGGCAGGCACACCGTGTACTTGCGGGTAACGTTGAGCAATCTGCTCCTGATACTGTCTTCCCTGACCTGAACCGATCCGCCTGCAGGTTGAGCGAATGTTCCTGCAGAAAACAGTATCAGGCACAGAAATATGATAAGCCGGTAATTATTCATGGTTCGCATTTTTTTTGTTACAACTCGTTCTATTTGTCAGGATGCTGTACTGATCGCAGAACATCATCGCCGCACCCAGGGAGAATGGCGTCCCTTCTACCACTTTTCTGTCATAATAATAAGCTTTATCGCCAATACAGGTGCCATAACATACGTTAGCGATGGTCGCCAGTCCGCCAACAGGTTTCAGACTGTATTTTTCGATTCCCCGGAAAGCGTTTTCAATGATTGGCATATATTTCCTTCTTTCCAGTATTTTTTCAGCTACGCCCACGCTCATCGCATAAGCAAACATCGCCGTGCCCGAGCTTTCAACAAAGTTTCCGTCTTCACCCGGATAGAGGGGTAACTGATACCAATGCCCTGTTTTCTTGTCCTGAAGCCCGGACAATGTATTCATCATCCGGACAAACTTTTGTTTAAGGGTAACTTTTTCTTCCATATCGTCAGGCATCACCCGTAAGGTGTTGGCAAAGGTCATGGCCACCCATCCGTTCCCCCGGCCCCAGAATTCATTGTTTCGGCGGTCGGGATTGTCAGCCCAGCCCAGCATGCAGCATTTGTCGTCAAAGGCGCTCAAATCGTTATCCCACCCGTGATACCACAGGCCGGTCTTGCTGTCCTCCAGTTTTTCAGCATGCGCTGTTAATTGAAAAGCCAGCTCTTTCAAAAACTGTTCATCGCCTGTCAACCGATACATCTCGGTCAGAAAAAGGCTGATCATGTAAACGGTATCATCCCATAGTTCGACGACGTTATCGCGATGCGAAACCCCACCGTTAGACGACTTCGGGATTCGATGATATTGGCGGTAAAGTTCAAAGGCTTTCTCCCGGTATCTTTGTTCGCCGGTGACTCTGGCCATGAATGCCATTCCGAAGCCTGATGCCACTACATTCGGGTGTATCCCGCTGGCTTTATCCATATTGACGTCCATCGCTTTACGGATGTAGCTGAGCATGGCTTCTTTATTCAAACCGTTCTCCCACCTGTCGGCGATTGCACGTAACAAGACTGCCTGAGCCCAATCCCAATCATACTGATCGGCCGGAAATTCATTCAGGGCATACTCCATCAGTCGATCACCCCATTTTTTATCCTGAAGCGCGACATCATGCGCTGACCGGGGAGGTACGGAACATCTTCCGAATTCATTCGCGCATAAAAAATGTGTACTCCCCAAAAATATCGTCTGCAATAAAAGAATTCTAACGAACTGCTTCCTATTTCTCATATTCCTTCACGTTGAACTGTTTCTACGTCTCTGCCGCCTCACCGGAATTTTTACCGTCGGGGATCTTCAGAGTTTTCAATGAATAATTCATAACCTGAATCATCGTTTGTCCCGGAATAACTTGTTCGCCGGCACTAACGTGAGCGGGGAGCCTGCGCCTTCATAATACAACTCCAGTCTGTCGTCATCTTTATAACTGAAGTATTCCAGTCTGACCGGATAGGTTCCCTTGCCCAGTTTCACTGTCCCGGAACTGTTCGAGTAACCCTCCGGGCTTGTGC
This sequence comes from uncultured Prolixibacteraceae bacterium, assembly GCA_964584045.1. GTDB lineage: Bacteria > Bacteroidota > Bacteroidia > Bacteroidales > Prolixibacteraceae > JBCFBK01. The sequence goes on from CAZOYZ010000098.1 coordinate 13,156, forward strand.
GGCTGAAAAGAAGCTCCGAATCGACAAACAGCCGGTAACCACCGCCCGACCAAAGCCGGAACGTGTAGTCTGCATCCGCGTCGATTTGCAGCCAGCCGTCAAAGCAGATTCCGATGTTTGTTTGATATTGGCTTTTCAGTGCCTTTATTTCGGCACTTTTCAAGCCCGGTTCATAGCAGAACCCTGTTGAAACGGGACGGAAATCCCTGAAAGAGGGTACTTTTTTGGCTCCGGGCAAATGGTAGAAGGAATAGCGGAGTCCGTTTCCGGCCTTACTGTCAGCGATCCTGTATTCTGCAGTGACGGCGGGACTCTCACCTTTGCCGCTGAACAATTTCGCATGTACGATTGCCGATTTGTCGAGGAAGAAAGGAACGGTATAAAGTGCCGATTCCCTGGTGGGCGTTGTTCCGTCGGTGGTATAACGGATGGCTCCCTCCACGCCCAGCGGAGCCTTTAACCGCACTTCGGCCTGGCGGTCCACATAAAGGTCTCCATACACGGTGGTAATACTTTCTGAAAGGAACACCGGGGGAGGCAGCATTTCGACTCCTTCCACAGGTTGGT
>CAZOYZ010000099.1:0-1493 GCA_964584045.1 uncultured Prolixibacteraceae bacterium
CCGGGAACGGAACGCCGCAGATACTGCGTTTCCCATCCCTGTATTCACGCCAGGCATGTCCGGTGAGATACCCGCGGATGACCATTTCCACCTTGAAGGGCTCACAGTGATGGCCAACGGTCACGTTCGGATCGGGAGCGGCAATTTTCCAGTTTGGCACAATATCGGCGGTCGCATCCAGGAACTTGGAAGCGATCTGATTGAGTACCTGTCCTTTGTAAGGGATTCCTTCGGGCAGGATCACATCAAATGCAGAAATACGGTCGGTCACTACCATGACCAGGAACTCGTCATCGATGTTGTATACATCGCGGACTTTTCCATGGTATACGTTTTTTTGCTTCGGAAAATTGAAATCCGTTCTTGTCAGTGCTTTATCCATTCTGTTCATTTTTAAAATCCGTATTGGGTTCTCTCTGTTGATCCAATTCTTTTTTCATACTTTTCTCCTGTTGCTTTTCAGCCTTCCTTTCCTGTTGTTCCTGGTAATGGCGGTCATAAGCTTCCACGATTTTTCGTACCAGCCGGTGTCGTACAATATCTCCGGAGTTGAATTGAACAAAAGCGATATCGTCAATATCACGCAGTATTTTTTTTGCCTGCAGCAGCCCTGACTGACCCGCCGAAGGCAGGTCGATCTGGGTTTCATCGCCGGTGATGATGAATTTGGCATTTGTGCCCATGCGGGTAAGAAACATTTTCAGCTGGTTGATGGTCGTATTCTGGGCTTCATCAAGGATCACGAAAGCATCGCTCAGCGTCCGTCCGCGCATGAAAGCCAGAGGGGCTATCTGGATGACGCTGTCTTTCATAAATTCTTCCAGTTTTTTGGTGGGGATCATGTCCTGCAGGGCATCATACAAAGGTTGCAGGTACGGGTCGATTTTCTCCTTCAGATCTCCGGGCAAAAAGCCAAGTCTTTCGCCGGCCTCCACGGCCGGACGGCTTAGGATGATCCGTCTGATATTTCTGTTTTTGAGGGCACGGACAGCCAGGGCAATGGCCGTATATGTTTTCCCGGTTCCTGCAGGTCCGATGGCAAAAACCAGATCCGATTTTCGCACGGCCTCAACCAGGATCCGTTGATTCGGCGTTCTTGCCCGGATCGGCTTTCCATTGTTCCCATGCAACAGGATATCGGTGGAACTGACGTTTAATGCTTCTGTTGCCAGGGGATCATTGTTCATGACCTGGCGGATCGTATCTTCCGTCAGGATATTAAACTGGTTGTAGTGGTCAAGTAACAACTGCAGTTTTTGTTCAAAGGCAAGGCTTTCCTTTTTATCGCCATGTATGATCAACTGATTGTCCCGGCTGATAATTTTCAGCTTTGGGAAGAACGCTTTTATTAAATCGATCTTTGAATTGTTTACCCCGTAAAACTCGAGGGGATCAACCCCTTCAAGAAGAATTAGTTTTTCAAACATAGAATAGTCCAGACTCTTTTTTTATAAGGACAAAAATAGGAAAAATGTTCATTGCATGAGTTATTT
>CAZOYZ010000099.1:1593-8246 GCA_964584045.1 uncultured Prolixibacteraceae bacterium
ATTTTTCTGGTGTCCCTGCTGGTTTATGGACTCACTCTTGAGCCCACTATAAGTTTATGGGATTGCGGTGAATTCCTGGTTTCGGCCTGTAAGCTGGAAATCAGCCATGCTCCGGGGGCTCCTCTGTTCACGCTTATTGGCAGGGTCTTCTCTTTAGCAGCTTTGGGAGATCCGTCTCAGGCAGCGGTCATGGTCAATTTGGTGTCGGCAGTGTCGGCAGCCGCTACAGTCATGTTTTTGTTCTGGTCAGCCGTATGGCTGATGGGGAGATATTTATCAGCCAGCCGGCCGGCTGCCTGGATGTCGGCTGCGATTGGTTCCTTAAGTTTTGCGTTTACCGATTCATTCTGGTTCTCAGCCGTTGAGGCAGAAGTTTATTCGATGTCTTTACTTTTTACAGCCATGGTATTGTGGGCTGCCACCCGGTGGGATACGGCGACAGGAGGTAATGAATTCCTGCCAACGCCTGGATATTCAAAGACACCAATGCCGCGGGGAATGAGCTCCGGGAATCGGTGGATTGTGCTGATCTCTTTTTTAACGGGCCTTTCGATTGGTGTTCATTTACTGAGTTTGTTAGTCATCCCTTCCATTGCCCTTATTTTCTTTTTCCGGACACATCCTTTTTCTCTGAAAGGAATTATTTTAACACTCACGGGTTCTTTTGCACTCATTCTGGTAGTCATGAAAATCTATATTCCCGGACTTTTTTCTCTGTCAGGTCCTTTGGAACTCTTTTGCGTGAACACCTTGAATTTGCCCGTCAACTCCGGCTTTTACGGGTACCTTCTTTTGCTTGCCATTCTTTTTACGTGGGCTGTTCGGTATACTCATCTGAAAAGGGAAATTCTCCTTAATCTCGCGATCCTTTGCCTGATGTTTCTGACTCTCGGCTATACTTCCTGCCTTTCGCTTTTTATCCGCTCGGCAGCGAATCCGCCCGTGGATCAGGGAAATCCCGAAACTACTTTCTCCCTGATCAATTACCTGAAGAGGGAAAGCTACGGGAGCCGGCCGTTTTTATATGGTGAAAGCTTCGGATCGGTGGCTGAAAGTTACCGGGAACGGCTTACTCATGTGTATGACGGCAACCGTTATGTGCCGGTGGAATTAAATCCGGAGGTTCGTTATTATCCGGGGATGTCAGGATTTTTTCCGCGGATGCACAGTAAGGAACCTTCACATGCCGGGGTTTACAAACGGTGGACGAACATGAGAGGGAAGACCGTACACTATACCGACGACAGCGGTGAGTCTCGTACTGCAGTGCTTCCCACGTTTGGAGAGAATCTGAAGTTTTTCCTGGATTACCAGTTGGGGCATATGTACCTGAGATATTTCATGTGGAATTTTGCCGGAAGGCAGAACGATATCCAGGGATTCGGAGGTCCTCTTTACGGCAACTGGATCTCCGGGATCCCTTTCATTGATGAACACCGGCTGGGTCCGCAACAAGATCTTCCGGAAGAACTTGAGAAGAATAAAGGGAGAAACCGCTATTTCTTCCTTCCGCTAATCCTGGGGCTGGCCGGTTTTGTCTTTCATTACCGGCATGAAAAGAAAACGTTTGGTTCGTTTTTTTTGCTTTTTTTGATGATGGGGATGGCTCTGGTGATCTACCTGAACGAGGTACCTGACACTCCCCGCGAACGTGATTATGTCTACGTGGGATCATTTTTTATATTTTCAGTATGGATCGGCGTCGGGGTGTTTGCGTTAAAACGGTTTCTTGACAAATGGTTAACGGGCAAAGTGACGCTGACACTGGCTGCAGTCACAGGTGTGCTGGCAGGGCCGGGTATACTGCTTTGGCAGAATTATGATGATCACGACCGCTCCGGCCGGTACACAGCACGTGATCTGGCAAGAAATTATCTGATGTCGTGCGAACCCGATGCCATTTTATTCACACACGCCGATAATGATACTTATCCGTTATGGTATTGCCAGGAAGTGGAAGGCATCAGAAGGGACGTGCGTGTCGTGGTGATGCCCTATCTGGCCGCGAACTGGTATCTGAAACAGATCAGCCGCAGGATTTATGACAACCCGGGCGTGAAACTGACGGTTCCGGTAACAACATATGAGACCGGCAAAGTCAGTTACCTGCCTGTTGTCCCGCGGATAAAAACGGAACAGGACATGCGTGACGTACTGGCATTTGTGGCTGCTGATTCTTCCCACGCAAAGGTGGAACTGCAAAGCGGGGAGCAGGTCAGTTATATACCCGTCAAGAAAATCAGGATCGGGCAGGGAACCGACAGCATCCGCGTGGAATTGGATAAACCGTATCTTCTTTGCAACGACCTGGCATTTTGGGATATTGTCGCGTCAAATGCCAGGCAGCGTCCTGTCTGTTTTACTTCTTTGTCCGATCCTCAGAACTACGGACTTCAGGATCATTTGCGTTTCGACGGGCTTGTCTATACACTCGTCCCCGGCAGCCGTCGGCCCGAAGACCCCCTGGAGACCGGAACTGTTGATCCGGCCAGGCTTTACGACAACCTGATGGAGACCAGTAATTGGGAAAACATGAAAAAAACCTCTGTTTATTTCGACTGGCATCACCGGCGTATGTTTGCGGTCATACAGATCAGACATGCTTTTTACAGGCTGGCGGAATCACTGATCCAAAATAAACAGGCTGAACGGGCGCGGCAGGTGATCGGGGAGGCAATGACAATTCTGCCGCTCAGTCTTTGGCCGGTCGATTACTATTCCTGCTTATTGAATGAAGCTTTATTGAAATCAGGAGCACACACCCGAGGAATTGCTTTGTTAAAAGAACAAGCCGGTAACCTGGAAGAGTGGCTGAATTATCTGAGCCGGTTTGAAGGAGGACAGTGGCGGATGATCGAGCAGGATTATACAGCAAAACTGTATCTATACCGGGAGTTATTCAACCTGGCGGTCCGGTATGATCTGAAACCGGCCGAAGAAATGAAGCAAAAATTTGAACGGTATTTGAGAGTAGTGAGTAGTGAGTAATAAATCTTAAGACCGAAGGAAAGACGCCAGATGCCAGGTAACACTTGAGCACTAAAACACACTGTCGTTTTCTGCGTTGTCTGGTAGGTGTAAGAATGCGGAATCCTGTACCCGTGACTGATCAACACCTGTCGAATCGTTTACCGCCGGCATATGTTGACTGGTATCCAGCCCGGGCCTGATCAAAAAGAAAGCGGCAATGACCGCGGCAAACGCCATTTTAACGGCTATCTGTCTGGGTGCAAACAACCAGCCGAAGAAACCGGAGAACGAATTTTGCCTGGTTCTGTAAGTGGCCGATTTTAACAGAAATGCCTGTTGTAATCTTAATTCAGTATCCGGATCGGGCGTTCCGATGAAATCTTTCTGAAGAATTTGTTTTAATAATTTATCGTTCATTTTTGTTTTTGTTAAAATTCAATTTCACCGATCAGATGATCGAAGGTCTCCGCCATGTATTTTCGCGTATAAAATAAACGGGATTTCACAGTTCCGGGCGCCATGCCAAGTATGGATGCGATTTCACTGATCTGAAATCCTTCCCGGTAATGCATAATAAATACGGAACACTGTTCCGGTGGCAATTTTTCAAGTTGTTTAAAGATCATATTTACCAGATCTTCCTTCGAAATGTCCTGCGGGAATACCGGTTCTGTCAAATATTCCTTTCCGGGGCAGGCCTCTCTCCTTATTTCCTGTCTGCGGTATTCATTTTTACACATATTGTATGCCACTGAATAGATCCAGGATTTAAACGGATAGGCCGGGTTAAACCTGGCGGGATTTTCAATGATCTTTAAAAACAGTTCCTGCAGAAAGTCATTAGCCGTTTCACGCGAGCTGCCTAACATGCGAAAAAAATAGTAATACAAACGCTGATTGTAACGCCTGTACAATTCGTTAAAAGCCTGCCGGTTGCCGGAAAGGATGAATTGCATCAGGCTCTCATCGCTGCATAGAGCTATTCGTTGTCCGGACATGCTGTTTTTTGTTTCTTCATAATCACGTATATTAATCCTCCGTATGCAGCAAGGATCAGACATGGTGCCAGGGTGATCCGCCTGAATGAAAACACATCTTCATTAAATTGATCCTGTGCCTCCGTGTTTGGCCCGCTCATCAGCAGAAAGCCTAAAATTAATAAAATCAGGCACAGAATGAGTTCTGCATATTGTCTGCGCGTGAAAGTCATAAAGTTTTTTAGTCAAAAATACACGCGAAAATGAAAAGGTTCAATTTAAAGCAGAAAAATGCTGTTTATTCAGTCTGCTCAAGAGAAAGATTGTAATTTTGAGGGATTGAAAACAGAAGAATTCAAGATCATGGAGAATACATTGAATGTTTTCGGCAGATTGCTGGAGATTATGGATGAGTTGAGGGAGAAGTGCCCGTGGGATCGCGAACAGACTTTTGAATCGCTCCGGAAGCTGACGATCGAGGAAACCTATGAACTCGGCGATGCCATTCTGCAGCAGGATATGGATGAGATCAGGAAAGAATTAGGCGATTTGCTGCTTCACATCGTATTTTACGCGAAAATGGGTGCTGAAAAAAATGCTTTTGACATGACTGATGTCATCAACGGACTCAACGAAAAATTAATATACCGGCATCCGCACGTATTTGCCGAAACAGATGTGAAAAACGCAAGGGAGGTGGAGCAAAACTGGGAGTCGTTGAAACTGAAGGAAAAAGGCCGTAAAAAGAAAACAGTACTTGAAGGCGTACCCGCATCTTTGCCGTCACTGGTTAAGGCAAACCGTATCCAGGAAAAGGCGAGTGCGGTCGGCTTTGACTGGGAAGAGCGCGAACAGGTATGGGATAAGGTCAAGGAAGAGGTGAACGAGCTTCAGGACGAAATTTCACGAAACAACAGAGACCTGATGGAGGCTGAGGTCGGGGATCTCTTCTTTGCTCTGGTCAATGCAGCCCGCCTGTACGGAATCGATCCGGAAGCCGCGTTGGAAAGGACGAATATTAAATTTATCAAACGCTTCAACTACCTCGAAAGCCAAACGATGAAGAAGGGAATGGATCTCAAGAAGATGAGCCTGGAAGAAATGGATAAGTACTGGGAAGAAGCGAAGAAGCTGGAATAGGGAGAACGGAAAACGAAGACCGGAGGACGGAGAAAGGAAGAATGAACAATGGTTATATGGTTGGATGGTTAAATGGTAAATGATTAAATGGTAAATGGTACATTCTATGTCTGGAAAATTAGCAAAGCTGGAGCCTCAGCCGCTCTGGAATTATTTTGAACAGATATGCCAGATTCCGCGTCCTTCAAAAAAGGAAGAAAAGATCAGGCAGTTTTTGCTTGCGTTTGCATCAAAAAACGGATTGAAAGCCAAAACCGACGAGGCAGGAAATGTACTGATCAGCAAGCCTGCTGCCCCCGGCTATGAACACCGGCCTGTCGTGGTGTTGCAGTCTCATATGGATATGGTATGCGAAAAGAACAGCGGCAGGCCGTTCAACTTTGATACCGATGCCATCATTCCGGTGATCGATGGTGAATGGGTCAAAGCTGACGGGACGACCCTCGGGGCAGATAATGGGATCGGCATAGCCGCGCAAATGGCTGTGCTGGCAGATCCGGGACTGGAGCACGGGCCCGTTGAATGCCTGATTACGGTGGATGAGGAAACCGGATTAAGCGGAGCATTTGCCCTCCGGCCCGGATTCTTTACAGGAAAGATCCTGATCAACCTCGACTCGGAAGATGAAGGCCAGTTATTCATTGGCTGCGCGGGTGGAATAGATACCACGGGTGAATTGCATGTGGAAAAGGAACAAACCCCCGGAAACTCCTTTGCCATGAAAATCATGGTCAGAGGCCTTTTCGGAGGCCATTCGGGCGATGACATACACAAGGGAAGGGGAAATGCGAACAAAATACTGGCACGTTTTTTATCCAGGGCTATCCGCCAGTTCGGAGTGCGGATCGCCGACCTTAACGGCGGAAATCTGCGTAATGCGATCGCCAGGGAGGCTTACGCACTTATTATCGTTCCACATGCGCAGAAAGAGCAGCTTGTCGCCGAATTAAATATGTTCGCAGGCGACGTGGAATTTGAATATGAGCGAACGGAACCTAACCTGGTGATCGATCACAACTCATGGAAACTTCCGGAAAAGGTGCTTACCATCGCAAGCCAGGAAAAATTGATCAACCTGATCCAGGCCTGCCCCCATGGCGTACTGGAAATGAGCCCCCGTATGAAAGATATGGTTGAAACATCAACCAATCTGGCTTCAGTTAAATTTACCGGCGAATCCACTGTCGAAATCGCTACCAGCCAGCGCAGCGAACTGGAAAGCCGAAAATATTTTGCTGCAGGAATGATACAGGCGGTGTTTGAACTCGCGGGGGCTAAAGTTACCCAATCAGCCGGGTATCCCGGCTGGACGCCGAATCCTGACAGTCTGGTTGTCCGGATAGCCGCCGATTCCTATCATCGTCTCTTCGGGAGAGATCCGGTTATACGGTCTATCCATGCCGGACTGGAATGCGGGTTGTTTTTAAAAAAATATCCGGATCTGGATATGGTTTCATTCGGGCCTACCTTGCGTAATGTCCATTCGCCCGACGAACGGGTCCATATCGGAACAGTCGCCAGGTTCTGGATCCATCTTACCGATGTGCTGAAGAGGATATAACGCAG
>CAZOYZ010000099.1:8346-13705 GCA_964584045.1 uncultured Prolixibacteraceae bacterium
AATTCTTACAACGTGTACTTAAGCTTCGCAACTCATAGCGTGCTTAAGATTTTTTTCAAAAAAAAAGGTGGTTTGTAACATGGATTACAATCCACCTTTTTTCTTCCCTTTACTTTTATCCTATCAAAACAGTAGCAAAAGTAGGATAGAATGAAACGAGCCTTAAAAGTCTTAGCTCCCATCAGGAGTGAGCTTAGAGAATGGTGAGTTCCGTTTTAGTAATTAAACACAAATTGATAATTGTATGAAGAAGATCGGCAGAACATTCAAAGCATTGGTTTTTACCTTTACCGTGATGGCCTTTGGCGGGATGGCAATGGCCCAGTTTCAGTATAAACTGGATCCGGTTGGCAGTTCCGTCCTTGTTAAAGGAACCTCTTCCCTTCACAATTGGGAAATGAAAGCAGAAAAGGTAAGCAGCGACTTTATGCTTGGTGAAGAGCAGAGCCTGGAAAAACTTAAATCCGGAAGCGTGGTGATTGACGCCGGCTCATTGAAGAGCGAGCACAGTCTGATGGACAAAAAAGCCCGGGAAGCACTGAAACAAAAATCCTATCCAAAAATTGAAGCCAGGGTATTGAGGGTGGAACCTGTTTCCGGTAAAATCGTGATGGAACTTACCATTGCAGGCAAAACCCGTCCGGTGACGGAAGATTTTTATTTCAAGAGGCCGGAACCCGGTAAAATCGAGATCAGCGGCATTCTGAAGGTGAAAATGTCCGATTTCGGGGTTGAACCTCCTGTTGCGATGATGGGAGCGATCAAGACCGGGAATGAGGTCAGTATCGAATATAGTTTGATGTATCAACGATGAGAATGATAAAGAAAGAAAAACAATCATTTAATGAAGAACCATGAAAAAAATAACACTATTAATCATGATCCTGTCCCTGTTTGTGACAGGAATTTACGCCCAGCAGTTCGAGCAGCCCAAGCTTGACACGGAAAGTTTTGAGAAAGTCCGGCCGACCGTTGGCGGTGATTTCGCACTGCAGTTCCAGGGGATTGATCATGAAGCCGATGGAGTAGAACTTATCCCGTTGGGAACCGGATTTAATCTTCCTACTGCAAACCTGAATTTAGGAGCAGATCTGGCGCCAGGGATGAAGGTATATTTAAGGACTTACCTGTCGAGCCGTCATCATAATGAATCATGGGTAAAAGGCGGTTATCTGCTGATCGATGCCGTGCCTTTTTTGAATTCGGAGGCAGCCGACAGACTGATGAAAAACCTTACCCTGAAAATAGGTGTAGACAATGTGAATTACGGAGATGGTCATTTCAGACGTTCCGATAACGCCGATGTGATCGGGAATCCTTTTGTCGGGAACTATATTATGGATGCCTTTACGACTGCACCGGAGATTGAGATCCTTTACCGCAGTGACGGCTGGATCGGAATGCTGGGAGTGACCGACGGTACCCTGAATCCGCAGGTGACCACCTACAATGCGGCCACCAAGGAATTTGAAACAGTGAATACCGCTCAGGAACTGGGAGTTTACGGAAAATTTGGATTTGACAAGCAGTTCAGTAACGACCTGAGAGTTCGCCTGACTGTTTCACCATGGCTGCACGGGAACTCAAGAAAGGGAACACTTTATACGGGCGACCGTACCGGTGCCCGGTATTATCAGGTGATGGTTCCTGCTTCCCTGGGAGCCGATGGAGCTGACATTAAAAAGAATCACCTCAATGGTAACTGGGGGCCTGGCAACTACAAGGAACTGAACTCCGTGATGATCAACAGCTTTGTCAAATACAAGGGACTTGAATTCTTCGGGCTGTATGAAAATGCCAACGGCAAAACGACGGCAAATGCCGATTTCGATTTTGATCAGGTTTCCGTGGAAGGTCTGTATCGCTTCGGAGGCCAGGAACAGTTCTACGGAGGTATCCGCTATAACCACGTCGCCAACGATGCCGACATGTCAGTGAACCGGGTTCAGATTGCGGGAGGTTGGTTTTTAACCAGGAGTGTCCTCGCTAAGCTGGAATATGTCAACCAGCAATATAACAATTTTGCAGTCTACGGAGGAGATGCTGAATTTAAAGGAGTTGTTTTCGAGGCTGCGATTTCGTTTTAGGTTTGTGAGGAAGGATTGTCCTGCAGAATGCAGGGCAGTCCTGGTTTAAAACAGCTAAATCATTGTTGTGAAATTACTGGTCATCATATTTATCTTCCTAACTGCCGGTTTAAACGGATTGGCACAGTCAGAGACCGTACAGGCTGATAATTACCTGTTCGATCAGATCCTGATCACCGGAAAAACCAATCTCAATCATTTTCAGATGTACTACCGTGACAGCAGTTTCACTGAAATTCCCGGGCCGACGAAAAATCATCTCCGGATCAGCATTCCTGCACGTAAAATCCAGGCGGAGTCGAAAATGATGAAGAATGATTTTTTGAATATGATCAATGCTCACGATTACCCTGCGATTGTGATCATTCTTGACAGCGATCTTACTACGGGAAGTACTTTTAACAGCGGTTCCTTATACCGGATCGGATTAATGCTCAACGGCAAGACCAATCAATATCAGGTCAGGCTGACTTCCGGAGATCGCTTTAAAGATCAGTGGTTCATATCCGGCAGACTAAAGATGAACCTGAGCAGTTTCGGTATTGAACCTCCGCAAAAATTTTTTGGATTGGTAAAGATTGAAGATGAAGTATTTATTAACTTTAAAATTTTATTTGCCTCAACAAATCAACACGCTGGAAATAGTTTGTCGTTCACAAAAGGGGAAAAAGACCAATGAAGTTTAGCACCAAAACACGATATGGGGTCCGTGCCATCTTGCAAATTGCAGAAAATGAGGATGGCACTTTCCAGAAAGATATTGCCGGGAAGCAGCACATTTCGGTCAAGTACCTGGATCAGATCATTAACGCGCTTAAAACTGCGGGGCTGATCATCAATGTCCGGGGAAAGAAAAGCGGCTACCGGCTGGCCCGCAAGGCTTCAGAAATCACTATTCTGGATGTCCACAATGCGTTCGAACATGGAATTTGTATCGTCGAGTGCATCAATCCCTTAATCCGGTGTGAGTTGTATGACACGTGTCTGGTCAGGGAGTATTGGGGAGATTTGAACGTGATGATCCTGAATTATCTGAGAAAGACCACCCTTCAGGATATCCTGGACGGAAAAGAGCTTGTCGGACACGCAGACGCCGGGAAAGCATAGAAAATCACTAACTTTTTAAAAAAGAACCCCGCTGCGAGGCGGGGTTTGTTTTTAATATTCCATTTCCAGATCTGCTCCGTGGATTTCGTGCCATGGCAAGCCATGCCGGTTCAGTGCATCCATAAAAGGATCCGGATCAAATTCCTCGACATTGAACACTCCGGGTTTCTTCCATTTACCCTGCAGGTACATCATGGCGCCGATCATGGCCGGTACACCGGTGGTGTAGCTGACAGCCTGTGTTCCCGTTTCAGCATAGGCGGCCTCATGGTCACAGTTATTATAAATATACAAGGTGCCGGCCTGACCGTCTTTTTTTATGCCTTTTATGCGGCATCCGATGGAAGTCTGGCCTTTATAATTTTGTCCCAGCTCGCCCGGGTTGGGTAATACGGCCTTCAGGAACTGGATAGGTACGATCTCCCTGCCTTCGTACATGACCGGTTCAATACCGGCCATCCCGATATTTTGGATGACGCGCAGGTGCGTCAGGTATTCCTGCCCGAAGGTCATCCAAAAACGGGCCTGCCTGATTGTTGGAAAATTCTTCACCAGCGATTCCAGTTCTTCATGATAGATCAGATAGGATTCTTTGGGTCCGATGTGCGGATAGGTGAGCGGTTTATGGATTTCATGCGGCGCTGTTTCAATCCATTGACCGTCTTTCCAGTATTTGCCCTTCTGGGTGACTTCGCGGATATTAATCTCCGGATTGAAATTGGTGGCGAACGCTTTTCCATGGTCACCCGCGTTACAATCGACAATATCCAGATATTGAATTTCAGAAAAATGGTGTTTGGCTGCGTGAGCAGTAAAAATACTGATTACACCCGGGTCAAAACCGCATCCCAGAATCGCGGTGATGCCGGCTTCTTTAAAACGGTTTTGATAAGCCCATTGCCATTTGTATTCAAATTTGGCCTCGTTTTTTGGTTCATAGTTGGCGGTATCAAGATAACTTACCCCGGTCTCCAGACAAGCATCCATGATTGTCAGGTCCTGATAAGGAAGTGCTACGTTCACCACAAGATCCGGTTTAAAGCTCCGGATAAGTTCAACCAGACGGGGTACATTCTCTGCATCGACCTGGGCCGTTTCAATCCGGTTCCTGCCGATTTTGGCGGCAATTTCATCACATTTGGCCCTGGTGCGGCTCGCCAGCATAATTTCAGAGAATGCTTCGGGGAGCGCCGCCATTTTATGGACAACAACAGTGCCTACTCCACCGGCGCCAATGATTAATACTTTTCCCATTTAAATTTATTACAGTTAATTACTTATTGATCACGAAATCAAAGGAAAGAAATTTTTTAAAGTCTTAAAATAGTTTCAGGAACAAATTACCCTGCTCCTCCTGATGCAAAAGCCTGTCCAGTTGATAATCAGTCACTAAAAATTACAGGCTGTACCAAAGAGCGGACTCCGGATCAGTTTGCATCCGCAGGCGCCATGCTTTCGGATAGTAATTGTTGAACCTGTTCCCCAGTTTTTTTATAAATCCCATCGGTACACCGCGGAAAGTCATCATCTGCCACGGCTCATTTTCCGGATTCAGATTGAATGGTTCTCTTGCAAGGAATTTCAGGGCTTGTTCCCGGCTCAGTTCAGAAGAATGAAAAGCGCCGGGGTTTAATTCCAGGGACATGGCCAGTTCATGATCGGGCAAAACGTCATTTCTGACCGGTTGTCCTGCTGTAGTTCCCGCCTTTATCAGGTTAATACGTTCGAAGAGATATAAAATTTCATTTTCCCACCGGGCAGGAATGAATTTGAGCTGGTCCTGGTGCCGGAAGAATTTTTTTGTTTCAGGGTGTATGATCCGGTCAGCCGGTATTGCTGCCGGTTTTTGCAACCTGGTTTTGAACTTCGAAGGAAACCGGAACCGGGAGGTTTCGTCAAGCTTTTGAAGTAATGCGATAAAAAATCCTTCTCCCTTCACCCGGTGGGGAAGAAAGCGGTAGCCCCATATGCCTTCATGTTCCGTTTCATCCACATTCCAGCCGGGATCCAGTGGGATCCGGATGCTGTCGAAGTTTCCCTGTGATCTTAACCAACGAAGATTTTCCTCATTCTCCGCCGGGTTGAAAGTGCAGGTACAATAGACCAGGTAACCGCCCTGTTTCAGGCATGGCCAGCTGTCGGCCAGGATCCGGCGCTGGCGTGCC
>CAZOYZ010000100.1:0-9421 GCA_964584045.1 uncultured Prolixibacteraceae bacterium
GTTGTACGGAATAGCTTACCTGCGGCCTGCCTGCCGCACCCCGCCGAGTGGTAATAATAATGACTCCGTTTGCCCCCCTTACCCCATATACTGCAGTTGCCGACGCATCTTTCAGCACCGTGATGTTTTCAATTTCATTGGGGTCGATATTGTTGTAATTGTCCGTCTCAATTCCATCTACCATAATCAGCGGGTCCTGGCTTCCGGCAAAAGTGCCGATTCCGCGAATTCGTATAGTTGACTGGTCTGCACCAGGCTCGCCGCTTCGCTGTACTGCCAGAATACCCGACAAACGTCCAACCAATGCATTGCTGATATTGGCCTGAGGCGACTGCATCAACTCGGCATTTTTCATGGATACAATTGCACCAGTAACGGAAGCTTTTTTTTGCGTACCATAGCCTACGGCCACCACTTCTTCCAGGCCAACGGTCATCTCTTCCATGGAAACATTGAATATTGTTTTGTTTCCGATAGGGATTTCCAGTGTTTTATACCCGACAAAAGAAACGGAAAGGATTTTGGCATCAAGCGGAACCTGGAGAGTGAAATTTCCGTGTATGTCAGTGACAATTCCGGTGGTAGTACCTTTCACTATTATAGTTGCACCTGGAATAGGCTGTCCCCTGGAATCGGTTACCGAACCTTTAATTCCCTTCTTTTGCGGCTGTTCGACAGGTGCAGCAGATGGACCTGTTTCAACGGGCGGCAGGGGTTTAATGATGACTGCCTTGTGAACAATTTCATAAGTCAGGTTCGTTCCGGCCAGGCACTGGTCGAGCACTTCCTCTGTAGTTGCGTTTTCCATGTCGACACTCAGGTCTTTTATTTTACGCACTTCTTGTGTGCTGTAAAAAAAATTAAATTCCGTCTGCTTTTTGATTGACCAGATGACTTGTTCCAGGTCAACATTCCTTAGTTTAAGGTTCAACCTGACCGTTTGAGAGTAGCTTAGGCTTGTTCCGGCGCTTACGTGTATTGCGCTGGCAACAATAACAACCCATAGCAGTTTAATCATAATACACCATTTTAACAAAGCCCTCATAAAATGAGAGTGTCTCATGTCATTTTTTTTCATAAATTTGAAAGTTAGAATTACAAACTAAAACCTGTACATGCAGGTTGCCAGGCAGGAAGTGTTGCAAGCGTTTCCTGCCTTTTATTCGCTAAATAAAATCGTGTTTTCCCTAATCTCAATTTTTACTTTTCCTGTTGATCGGATAATATCGAGAATCTGGCTGATATTGCCATACCGGTCGAGGCTTCCGCTGAACCGGAAGTCTTTTACGGATGGATCGTCATAAATGACCTCTGCCGAATACCATCTTGTCAGGGTAACCATGATATCTTCCAAACGGTCGTCAAAAAAGTTCAATCGTCCGTTTTTCCAGTCCGTGTAAAGACTGACATCCACTTTTCTGATCTCGGCCTGCCCGCTTTGTATATCCACCGACACCTGCTCATCGGGCTGTAATAACCTCGTTTCCTGACTTGCGGGGATGTCAATTTTTATACTTCCTGCGACCAGGGTTGCTACTATTTTTTTTGTATTCCCATAGGCTTTGAGATTAAAAGAGGTTCCTAATACTTCTATACTCATTCCGGTGGTTCTCACAACAAAAGGTTTATGAATATCTTTTGCCACATCAAAATAGGCTTCGCCGGTCAATTCCACTTCGCGTCTGTCTCCCGAAAACCGTACCGGGTATCTTAACTGACTTTCTGCATTTAAATAAACATGGGTGCTGTCGGCAAGCACGAGTTTGTATTCCCCTCCCCGGGGTATTTTTATCGTATTGTGGATAGATTCTTCCCTGGCTCTTCCGGTATTTTTTGAATAATCGAGGGTGTGAGCGGCCTTTTCGATCAACGTTCCGTCTTTTTCCGTAATGGATAAATGATTCAAAGAATCCAGGTGAACCGATTCCCCATTGTTGAGCATCAAGACAGCCCGCGGTTTTCCAGGTAAAATTTCCGCCACTTGTACTACATCACTTACTTCCGGTTCCTGTTCGGTCAAAAACCTGGATAAAATACCGGCAATCATAAAAGGGATGAGGATCACGGCAGCATACCTGGAAATTTTCCGGAGCTTCCTGATCTTATCTGACCGTTCAATACTGTTTTCAAGGCTTTCCCATCCGGATGAGATATCGATTTTTTGGTACGCGGTATTCCTTTTCCTGAAGTTCCCTGAGTTCCTGATCCGGTGATAAAGCGCTTTATTTTCCGGTGATTCATTCACCCAGGAAAAAAGTTCACCTTCCTCTCCAGGGACTATTTCTCCGCTCACTTTCCTGGAAATAAGCCTTGCAATTGTTCGGTATTTCTGATAATTATTCATCTGCCCGCTCCGCCAAATTTAATAGAAAAAATCCGGTCAACTTTGAAGTAAAACACTTAAACAGGAAAAGCGGGTGACAAGCATAGCCCGGTTAATTTCCAATCGCACTGCGTAGCAAGAAAAGAATAAAGATATTATCTTTTAATTCTACCCGTAAAGCTCCAAATGCTCTTGCCTTGACCGTTTTTACTGAATTGATCGAAATTTTAAGCTCATCGGCTATTTCCTGGTTCTTTAACCCGTCGAGTGACAATTCAATCACTTGCTGGGCTTGGGGAGAAAGTGTCCGGATCGCGTTAAAAATAATTTGATACGTTTCCTCCTCAACCAGGTTATCCCTGAAAAAAATCTCAGATCCTATTTTTTCAAGTTCAACCTGATGTCTCAATTTTTTATCACGGAGATAATTCAGGCTTTTATCCCTGACATACCTATATAGATAAGACTGTGCAGAGTTTTTTGAATCAAAATCAGCGTTTTTATTCCATAAATATAGAAATGCATCCTGGGCGATGTCCTGTGAAGCTTCCTGATCATTCAGATATTTATTGGCAAACAGGCACAAAGAAGGGTAGAAGCTCTCAAACAGATCTTTGAATGCTTTCCTATCTCCTTTTTGAACGATTTTTATTGAAGTCATGTCGATGGATATGCTTCTTCAAAAATAGATGATTAAGTTTTAATGTCAAAGAACTGAATTAGGCAATTAAGCAATATCGCCGTAGCCCTCCCCAAGCCGGGCATCCTGCCAGACGGGATTAGAGATGGATGGCAGCCATTTCAGGGAAGAAGAATCTTTGACTTGATGCCGCTTCAAAAACAGCCTTTCCTGCTTTTGAAGCGGCATCAAATTCATATGATTTTTCGATCTGTTAGTACTCGGGGTTTTGTTTCAGATTAGGATTAATATCGATCTCCCTTTGTGGGATCGGGAGCCAATAATCCCTGGCTTCGTTGAATTCCAATCCCGGGTAATAATTATACATCTGGGGCGTATAGCGAGGTTCCGTGATGTATTCTTTCAACTTGCCCGTCCGGATCAAAGCCGCTTTTCGCTGACCTTCCCAGCAGAGTTCCCAAACCTGTTCCCTTAGTAAAGCTTCAAGAAACTGTTCTTTGGTGAGATTTGCCAGATCGGGCAGCACATTGACATCTGTCGGATGTTCCTGAAGCCGCTTTTTAATGAGTGCGTCCAACCAGGGGGTGAGGTCATCTTTATCTCCTGCTTTCATACGGGCACGGGCACGCACCTTATTGATGGCCCGATAGGCTTCGGAAGGTGGCGTTGAACCGGCCCCGTTTAATGCCTCTGCATACATCAGGAGCACATCTGCATAACGCAGGACAGGCCAGTCGAACGGACGTTCACTCCCGCTCCAGGTATTCCGGGGGCTATGCCACTTCCACGGTGTCCAAAACGGAGGAAGCTGCTGATTATAATCCCCGTTGGTATTCCGGTTGGTGATGTTCCACCAGAACCGGATGTCGGAGGAGTCAAAAGAGGCGGCAAAATCATAGTTGACATACATGTTTTCGTATCCTCCTCCCATATTAACGGGCCCGATCACTCCAAAGTTGGATCCGGTACTATTCCCTTCGCCGATTTGAAAACCTTTGAATTGCACCGCAAAAACGATTTCTTTGTTATTCTTTTTCCGGTAGTCAAAGATGTCGCCGTAAAAATCCATCAAATCATACAAACCGGTACTCTCGGCCTGGTCGATCACTTCCTTCAGTTTCGCCGCGGCCACGCTGTATTTGTCTGTTTGACGAAGAGGGAAACCGGTCATTTGAAGGTAAACTTTACCCAACAGCGCTTTCGCTGCGCCTTTTGTCGCGTGTCCAGGCACGCCGGCAACCCAGGGCAACGACTCTTCAGCCTCTTCCAAATCTTGAATCACCTGTTGATAGGTCTCTTCCGGGGTGGCTTGTGAAACAAGGGCATTATCGAAACTCATGGTCTCTTCCAAAACCAGGGGAATATTTCCGAAAGCCATGACCGCGTAAAAATACGTCATGCCCCGAAGGAAATGCGCTTCCCCAAGGATGACCTTTTTCTCATTGATGGTTTCCCCGCCATAAAGAACGTCGTCAAATACCGCGTCGTCCATTTGGCCTACCCGGTTGAGAACGATATTGCATCGTTGTGCAATGTCGTAAGTATACGTCCAGAAGTTCAGACAGTGGGAATAGGTGGGCAGGTTGAGATAATTCCCTTTATACTGACCGGACCAGGGAGGAATAATTTCGTGGTCACAACCAACTTCTCCCCAGTACCAGGGCATCCTGGCCTGTTGAAACAGGTTTTGTAAGCCATCGTAAGCACCGGTAAGCACAAGTTGTGCATCTTCGGAGGTTTTATACAGGTTGGCAGGCGATGCAAATGTTGTGGGATTTTCATCCAGCAACTCATCATTGCAGGAATATCCGGCAAAAAGCGAAATTCCTGCGATCAGGTATACTAATCGGTGTCTCATTTTCCTATGTGTTTTATTGTTTTTCAAGGATGCCATTAAAAATCAAGTTTTATCCCTACGCGTACGGATCTGCTTCTCGGGTATGCTCCCCAGTCAACCCCGGGCGCAAGGTTGTCGAAGCCTACGCTTACCTCAGGATCATAGCCGGAATAGTTTGTCCATACCATTAAATTATCTCCGCTCAGGTAAATACGGGCTTTGGATATGTTCCATCTGGAAATCAGACTTTTAGGAAGGTTGTATCCTAAAGTAATATTGGAGAGGCGGAGGAAGGATCCGTCCTCAACCCAGTAGGAATTGGAAGCATCACCTCCCCCGTAAGTTAATCCGGTTGTTCCCCATAATTCATTTGTCGGATTGTTGACTGTCCATTTTTTTAATGACCTTGACATTGGATTCCTGAACTGGACGTTCATTGCCAGGGACGGATACAGGTTTTTATTGTAAATGTCATTCCCATAAGAGAAATTAAAGAAGACCGACAAGTCAAAATTTTTATATGAAAATTCGTTGGAGAAACCCCCGAAGAAATCAGGATTGGCGTCTCCGATGATCGTCCTGTCATCGTCGTTTATTTTTCCGTCGGGCTTGCCGGTCAGATTTCCGGCTTCATCCCGTCCGTTGACGTCTTTAAATTTAATACCTCCGGGTTTTACCGTGGTGCCGACACGAACGAGCCCCCCCTGTTTAAGTTCATAGCCGCCATTGGCAGGTGATATGCTCAGCAGTTCTTCATACGTCTTGCCGGGGGTAAAATTAAACTCATCCAGCTGGTAAACCCCGTCGAAGATAAAGCCAAACATGGAACCAACAGCCTCGCCTTCCTTGACGATAAATGCACTTGCCGGTTCTCCGGGGCCACTGACATAGAAGTAGTTCAGATCGCTGTAAAGCTTTTTCACGGTGTTCCTGTTGAAGGAGATATTCAGGCTGGAACTCCACGTAAAATCCTGTTTTTTGATATTCACGCTGTTGATGTTGAATTCCACCCCGTAGTTTCTTACTTTTCCGGCATTTTTCCATGCAGTGGGATAGCCGGTTGTCAAAGGAACATTGACCTGAAGCAATAAATCATCGGTCGTTTTGTTGTAGTAGGCCGTGGTCAGGTAAATCCGGTTGTTAAACAGGCCCATGTCAAGCCCAATGTCCAGTTGCCTGGTTGTTTCCCACGACAACGCGTTGTTTTCCAGTCGCTCGGCCGCGAGTCCCGTAGTCTGGTTCTCATCAAAGGGATAGTTGGCAAACCGGTATTTCGCCAGGGAAGAAAAAATATCGATCGCCTGGTTGCCGGAAAGCCCGTAACTGGTATGCAGCTTCAAATCGTTGATCGTATGATAGTCTCTGAAAAACGGTTCTTCCGTGATTCGCCATGCCACTGCTCCCGAGGGGAAAAAAGCCCATTTCCGGCCCTTGGGGAAACGTGATGAACCATCTGCTCTTCCGGTGAGCGTGAGAAGATATTTATTTTTAAAACCGTAGTTTATCCTTCCCAGCCAGGATTTCAATCCCCATTCGGTCTTGTCACTTCCTGAGCCGCTTTGATTGATCGTCGCGCTTCCCATATTATCGAGGTTGATCGACTGAATTTCAAAGTCGGTCGCTTTTAGCGTGTACCCTTTAATGGTTGATCCTTGCTGTGTGTATCCTGCCACGATATTGAACTGATGGTTTTCGCCAAGTTGTTTCATATAGCTCAGCGTGTTTTCGTTCAGCCATTCCACCAGATTGGAACTGGACTGGAAGGCCGCGCCGCCGCCCGATGAGTAGCCATATCCAAAGTGCCCCGGATACCATGACTCATTTTTATTCATTGACAAATTGGTGCCGGCGGCAATTTTTAACCGTAGTCCGGACAGGATCTCGTAATCAAGATACAGGTTAGACCTGATGTAATAGTTGGTACTGGACAAGTCTACTTCCGTGGCTTCTTTAACAGGATTGCTTAATTCGTTATTGAACTCGGAATTGGGATCTGTGATCAACGTTCCAAACACATCGTATCCGAGTACCGGCATAAAAACCAGCGCGTTGGTAATTACTCCTGAGCCTCCTTTCCCGGCCGTTGTCGCCGTCAATACACCGTCGTTGATGGTATAGCCGGTATTGGTATTGATGCCGATCTTAAAACGATCAGAAAAAACATTTTCAAGTTTAAGATTGGCGGTGTACCTTTCATATTCGGATCCAATAATAATCCCTTCCTGGTTAAAGTACCCCACTGAAGCCAGATAGTTCAGGTTTTTCGAACCTCCGTAAAAAGACAAATTGTAGTTTTGTACTTTCCCGGCCCGGAATAGTTCATCCTGCCAGTTATGCTGCTGAAACGTGGACAAAGGTGCTTGTTTCCAAACAGGATCTCCCCTGAAGTTGTAATGGTCCAGAATCGGATTCCCGTTTTCATCTCTTAAGGCGTACACCCGGTTATCTCCCAAATAGGAAATATTGGTCAGGTAATAATAGTAGTCAACATAGTCCTGTCCCTCCAGCACATCAATAGTTTTCGTAATCTTTGAAATTCCGGTATAGGCGTCGAAGCTGATGTTCTGTTTAAACCCTCCTCCTGATTTAGTGGTGATGATCACGACCCCGTTGGACCCTCTTGATCCATAGATAGCCGTAGAAGAAGCATCTTTCAGAACTTCGATGGATTCAATGTCGTTGGGATTCATGGTCGCCAGAATACTGGTTTCCGTAATACCCAGGCCGCTGCTAATCCGGTTTGTTGACGCTTCGACAGGGAATCCGTCAATCACATACAACGGATCAGTGCTGGCATTGATCGATGTTCCGCCCCGGATACGCATTTTTACGCCGGCACCGGGTGCTCCTTCCGACTGGGTAATATGGACGCCCGAAGCACGGCCTGTCAATGCTTGCTCAAGCGTGCTGGACTGCATCAGTGCGATCTGATCGGAACGCACCGATGCAACCGACCCGGTAAGATCGCTTTTCTTCATGGTGCCATAGCCAACAGCCACGACCTCTTCGATGCCAACAGTTTCTTCTTTCATTGTGACGGAGAAGGTGGCAGTCTCTTTGACCCTTAATTCCTGACTTTTCATTCCCACGAACGAAAAGACCAGAACGGCTTCGGGCGACACATTTTTCAACGAAAAGTTTCCGTCTATGTCAGTGACCGTTCCATTTCCGGTTCCTTTGATCAGAACGGTCACTCCCGGAAGCGGGTTGCCGTTTGTGTCCGAGACCTTTCCCGAAACCGTTTTTTCTTTCTGTTGAACCTCAAAGAACGAAGGATCGTCCGAAGCAGAACCCTTGGTAACGATAATGTCTTTGTTCAAGACCCGGTATACCAGGCCTGTTCCCGCCAGGATCTGATCCAGCACTTCGTGGATCGGCGCATCTTCAACATTTACCGTCACACGTTTGCCTGCCGGTAATTGTTCTGCAACAAAGAAAAAATCATAATCCGTTTGTTCCTGAAGAAGCTGAAAGGCTGTTTCCAGGCTGGCTTGTTTCAGGTCAAGGCTGATCTTTGCAGATTGTGAATAAACACTCGCCGTTGCATGGAATACTGCAACCATGATGAGCAATACAGTCACCCTCATAATTAATAACGTTTTAATAACTGCCTTTCTTTTTAAAGAAAAGCACTTGTTTTCCTTTTTTTTCATAAGTTTACAATGAATTTGGATTAACACTAACAGTATCTGAATTCGATGATCCGGAACGGGAAATGTGCCTGCATCTCCCGTTCTTATTTTATTAAGTGCCTGTTTATTGAGAAATGTCCTCTTAAGTAGGCTTACCCTGCTTAATTTCTTCATGCATCGGTTAAATAGTGCATCATGGTTTACGAATTAGCTGGTTAACTTTTACAATGATCTTATTGTCATCGACATGATAATCGATCGGTTTGAACTGATTGATGATGTCAAAAATATAGTCCACGTCCTTATGCTTTTTTAAGACGCCTGAGAAGGTAAAATCTTTTAGTTTAGCCTGGTCGTAGACTACTTCCACATCCCACCACCTTTCAACGATCTTCATGATCTTATCGAAACGTTCATTTTTAAACTCATATCGTCCGTCCCTCCAGCTTGTGTAAACCTCAAAGTCAACGTTATCAATTTTTACATCCAGCGATTGGGTGTGAAAACTCGACCGTTGCCCGGGCAGCAAGTCTCTGGCGATGTTCCCTCCAAGAATCTTTACCTTGCCTTCTTCCAGAACGGTTTCAATCAAATGATCTTCAGGATATTTTTTTACATTGAAGCGGGTTCCGGTTACCTGGATCTTTTGCTGACCCGAATGCACGTAAAAGGGATGGTCCCGATCCGACTGTACCTGGAAATAAGCTTCACCGTCCAGCCGGACAACACGCTTTTCGGAAGAAAACGAGTTTGGAAACTCCAGGGTTGATTCCGAATTTAACCAAACGTGGGTGCCGTCGGTAAGAAACACTTCCATGATCTGTCCCTTGCCGGATGTGACCAGTTGATCAAACTGATCCGTTTGACGGATCCGGAGGTACCGGTAAACGGAATTTCCCGTCCAGCCTGTAACCAGGGCTATGACGACCAGAGCCGCGATTTGCAGACTCTTCCTGAATGTGTAGGATTTTATAAAAGGCTGCCTGAAG
>CAZOYZ010000100.1:9521-13487 GCA_964584045.1 uncultured Prolixibacteraceae bacterium
GGGGCTTTAAAACCCTACCTCTCCGCCGAAAAAAATATGCAAAGAAAGCTAAATACCGCAGGGACAGTATTTTTAAGCGAATCTTTAAAATGTTTCAGAGAGATCGTAATGTGTTTTTCAACCGACTTAAGGCTGATGTTAAGTCGTTCAGCGATTTCCTTGTTGGAAAGTCCTTTCTTCCTGGACAGCAGGAAAACCTCGCGGCTGCGGGGAGGCAGAGAATCAAACAAATGGTTGATCCTGTCTTCGAGATCAAACTGAAGGACACTCTCCTCTGATTCGTAAAAATGGAGTTCTTCCAGTTGCAGATCCGTACCTGAACCGGCCAGCCGGCGCTTTCGCAGGTAGAACAAACACTGGTTGCGGACCATGGCAAAAAGATAACCTCCAGGCGATTGAATGGTTTGTAACTTCTGCCGGTTCTGCCAAAGGGAATAAAATGTATCCTGCACCACATCATGGGCGGTGTCTTCATCCACAAATTTGCAGGCAAAAAGGAACAGGCGCTGGTAGAACAGACGGAACAGCTTTTCAAATGATTGAACAGGTCTGTCACTCATGGAGGAAAATAATTCTTTGTCGGTCAGTCCGGTCATGTCAGCAGGCTTACCAGACAAAATTGAGAAAAAAAACTGAATTATTCTTCCATTTTCGGTTCCGGGCCAGGAGATTTGATCATTAAAAATTCTGAGGTCTTCTCACGTTGACATCGGGCAGTGGTTTTCCTGTCCACCGGTCGTACATATCCGCTTCAGGATGTTGAAAGGTGGTATCACCGGTTGCTTTGATCCATCGGTCCAGTTCCTTACGCATTTGCTTCAATATTTGCGTATATGCTTTGTCGTCTGCCAGATTGTTCATTTGGAACGGATCATTTTCCGCATCAAATAATTCTTCCGGAGTTCTGGGAGAAACAAAGCTGTCTTTTTGGGAATCAGGTAATTTGTTCTCCCTGCAGAGGCGGATCATCTCCTGATACGTGAAGCTGGTTACCGCATCGGCAGGAGGTGAAGCATTTAACCACGGAAGCCAATTCTTTATGTATACATATCTTTTACTGCGTACAAGCCTTTCGTGTGCCTGATAATCGTGCCAGTTATGTTCGGCATAAATATAATCGTGAATAGCGGCATCCGGTTTCGTAAACAGGGATACGAACGATTTACCCTGAAACCTGCGGGGGATCGGTATTCCTGCCATTTCGCATAAAGAAGGTGCGATATCGATCGAACTGACCAGGCTTTTTGACTGGCTTCCGGCTTTTATGCGCCCGGGCCAGCGAACGATGAATGGTGTTTTCACCCCGCTGTCGTAAAGCCGGGTTTTTGAACGTGGAAAAGGACGTCCGTTATCGGACAGGAAGATGATTACAGTATTTTCGGTAATTTCTTGATCGTCAAGTTCTTTCAGTACCTGGCCAATATTGAAGTCCAGCCGGGTGATTTCGTCATAGTATTTTCTGAAGTCCTCTCTGGTTGGAGCGTTATCGCTGAGAAAAGGTGGAATGATCACATCTTCTTCCTTATTTGGATTGGGAATGATGGTTTCTTCCGCATAGGGCCGGTGCGGATCGTTCGACGCCAGCCACATCAGGAAAGGCTGATCTTTTGGGCGGTTCCTGACGGCTCGTATCCAGTCGGCCGAGCCACTGGCGTCCCGGGCATGGAAGATGGAATCAAATTCAGCCCGGTCCGGACCCAAATGCCATTTCCCTGTGGCCAGCGTATAATACCCGTTATTTTTAAGCTCTCCGGCAAAAATTTTCTGATCAGCCGGCAGCGGCAGATGGAGTTCGGCTGCCCCGGTGTTGTGTGGATAAAGTCCGGTCATGATGCTGCAACGGCTTGGACTGCAGGAACTGGTGGTCACAAAAGCATTGTGAAAAGTGATCCCTTCACGGGCCAACCTGTTTATATTTGGTGTTCGTATGCCGGGATTGCCATAAGGGCCAAGGTCATTCCACCCGGCATCATCTGCGATAAAAATGATGAAATTGGGCCGGCTGTTCTTTTCAACAGCTTTTTTTGCCATAGAATCCGACACTGTTGAAAAGAGGATCGTACCCGTCAGCATACCCATTTTAATTAACTTGTCATTCATTGCCCTTAGGTTTTTTCAGGTTATCTTTCTGCCTTTATCAGCGCGACCCAATCTTTATTTTCCTTTACCGGTGGTAAACCGATATTTACTTTTCCTTCCGCTTTGACACGAGATTTGCTACCTGTTTTTAACGGACCTCCGTTGCGTGGATCATACCAGCTTACCGTGAAGGTTTGCCCGGAATTTTCCAGATCTAACCGGGTTTGTACTGACCCGTCAGGCAGAAAGACAACGTACAGATCGCCTTTTTTTGCGAGGCAATAGGCGTTCTTGTTGTCTGTCAGCGCGTCGTCGGGCGTCATTTGACTGAAGGGGAGGTAGGTGGTGAAAAAGGCGGTTGCGATCCGGGTCTGGTCCCACCATTTGTCACGGGTTCGGAAGTCCTCGCAGGCAAGGTCATTATGCGGGTACTGATATCCAAAGTACCATTCTGCACCACCAGCACCGGCCATCAGACTGCCCCAGAGGGCATAGTGCCGGATCGTGTCATGTGCCGGATCGAATGAATCAGGGACCACACCTTTATCGGCCGGTCCGATCTCATCCATGTGAATCACCCATTGTTTTCCGGCCCCGGCCGATGCCTTCAGGAATTTAAGAATGCGGTTGTGGATATGCCCGACATGATGGATCTGCATGGAAGGACCATCGAGCGCTTTGAATCCGAGCAGGGGAGTAAGATACCGGTCTTGAAGCGAATCATTGGCATGGGTATGCAAGACCACAAAATTCGGCCATGGATTGATCTGTTTCAGCCAGGAAGCCATATCTTTTCGTTGCTGGTCGGTCTGCCCGATCGGTGTCCAGTGAGCCGGCCCGTTTTCTTCGCCCAGGTTCCAGGTAACAGCCAGATGATGTCCAAAGCGGGCGATAAGCTCCCGGTAATACAACTTTCGTTGTACCCCGGTAAATCCGATATCCAGCAGGCATTCGTTTTCCGTTTCCTGGGTCACCAGGTGAAGCATCATGCCTTTCTTCTCCAGATGATCAAATACGATCTCCCATTGATCCAGCTTGCTGCAATCGAAGCGGTAGCGTTCATTATGGTCTGTCCAGGGCCAGACATCCTTACCATCACCCTGGATATTCATCGTCAGCATGTACATCGAATTAACTCTTTTGGATGCCAGGTAATTGACTACTCCGACGATACCCTTTCCCTTGCCATCTTTCCACACGGGATCTCCCGGCTTCCAATCCGCAGCATGCGCCTCATAACGGTGGCAGCTTGTCTGCGGATTGGCTTCTCCTTCCCTCATGACCTTATTGGTTTCATACCGGTAGGTCTGGTCAAAATCCGAATAGGCCAGGAAATTTTCAGGACTGTCAGCCCCGTTCTTCAGAAAAAACAAATCGCTGCCGGCAAATTTAAGATAACGCTCACCCACATATTCCAGACGGCCTGAGCTGCGCAGATCCGGCGCTTTTTTACTGGAATCCGTAATTTCCAATGAGCCTGTCATACCGTTAACGCCAACAGGTTCACCTGCATCCGGGTCATCACTGACTGCAATGTCTTTTCCCTTCCGGAAGGAGACCGTGTAATTCCAGATCCCGGTCCTGTCGGGCCTGAACCGCACCATCCATTTATTGCCTTCTGCGGCGCTCGTTTCTGCTGCATTCGCGTCGGCGCAATAGAAACCCGGGACAACGTATGTTTTATCGCCCTGCGTGAAGCTTACGTCCAGCCGGTAATTTAAAAAAGGATTCTCTTTGGCAAATTCGGACGTTTCCGGCCCGCTAATGACGAGGCTGATTTTATGCCATTTTTTTAATTCGCCCTCCACTTCAACAGGACCGGCAAGCAAATTGGCACCTGTTAAAATAAGCAGGATCAGTAACGTTTGTTTCATGGGTTCATGTTTT
>CAZOYZ010000101.1:0-13403 GCA_964584045.1 uncultured Prolixibacteraceae bacterium
AAAAAAATCAAATTTTCATGTAGGGTATACGCCCGCCTTTTTCGTCCTGATTAAAACTGACGTAAAAAAGTGGAAAAGCAGGATATCGAATCATTACTGATCAAATCTTTTTCGGGGAAAGCGACCCGGGATGAAGGACAGACCATCCAAAGCTGGCTTCAGGAGTCTGAAGGGAACAGAAAAGAATTCGCAGCCTATAAAAAATTATGGGACGATTCAAAGAACCTGCTGTTTTCAGGTTCTGTTGACGTGGAAAAGGCCCTGATCCATACGAAAGACCAAATACCTCAGTTTAGCCGGAAAATAAAATGGATTTCGATTGCAAGACAGGCTGCGGCCGTTCTATTGTTGTCTGTCATTTTCTCGGTGGTCTTTAATTATTTCCTGAACCGGGGAACTGAGTCAGAGACCGGCAATATGGTTTATCAGGAAATAAAGGCGGCCTTCGGGACACAAACGAAGCTGATCCTGGCCGATGGGACCAATGTCTGGCTGAATTCGGGAAGTACGCTTTGTTTTCCTCTCTCATTCGATAAGGTCAAAAAACGCCAGGTAGAACTGAAAGGCGAAGGTTATTTTGAGGTGGCTAAAGACAGTCAAAAACCGTTTATCGTCAATACCTGTTGCAATCTTCAGGTAAAAGCTCTCGGAACGTCATTTAATGTCAATGCCTATGACCACGAAAAACATGTGGAAGTCGCGCTAATCGAAGGGAAAGTAGAATTACTGCAGCAAACAAAGGGAGAAGCGTTTCCCATAATGACTTTGAATCCTTCTGAAATTGCTGATTATCGAGTGAAGGATCATCAGATCAACCACAAAACAGAGCCTGAAATAGAGCGATACTCAGCCTGGAAGGAAGGAAAGATTGTTTTCTTTAATGATCCGGTCGAAAAATTGATCTCCCGCCTGGAGAACTGGTATAATGTCGATATTGAAATAACCGGAAACACGTTGAAAGGAAATCATTTTACAGCGACTTTCGGACAGGAATCGTTGGATCAGGTGCTGAAATACTTAAGTATCTCCACACCGTTCAGCTACCAGTTTGTCCCGATGTCTGCAGCGGATAAAAAGGAAGGTAAAAAACAGAAAATCATACTGTACGGCAAATAATCAATAGTCAATAATCAATAATCAATAATCAATGTGCACGCCTATGAAATAAGAGTTTAAAAAAAACAGGAAAGTGATCGCAACACCTTCCTGTTCATGTTTTGCCTGGATTATCCAGACAGTTTTTACAAGTATTTAACTTATATCGTTCAAAGTTATGAAAAAAAATGTAATTACGTCAGACGGTTATATAAGCATCGGCTGGCTTAAAGTTTTTGTTATGATGAAACTAACAATCTTTTTGATATGTTTCTCCGTGCTGAGCAGCATTGCTTCAGACACATTTTCGCAAAGCGCGAAAATTTCGCTCGACCTCCGGCAATCAACAATCAAAGATGCGTTGAAGGAGATTGAAAACACCACGAACTATTTTTTCCTTTACAACAATAACCTGATCGATGTGAATAAGGTGATTAATGTGAAGGTTGAAAACCAGGGAATCGAGAAAGTATTGGATTTACTCTTTCAGGGAGAAGATGTGAAATATGTGGTCATGGATCGTCAAATCATCATCACGCCCAAGAGTTCTGTCTCGAACTCTCCTTCTCAGCAGTCACCTGTCAGAGGAATGGTCACAGGCGCCACCGGGGAACCTTTGCCAGGAGTGACAGTAGTGATTAAGGGGACAACGACCGGAACGATTACGGATATTGATGGAAATTTCAGTATTCCTGTCCAAAGGAAAGATATTCTGGTCTTTACCTTCGTGGGTATGCAGAAACAGGAAATTCTTTTCGACGGACAAATGGTCATTAATGTGACGATGCAGGAAGAGGAACTGGCCCTGGACGAAGTGATCGTCATCGGTTATGGTACGACGAAACGAAAAGACTTTACCGGGTCTGCTTCTTCAGTGAAGATGGAGGATTCACCCATTGCATTGCTCCCCAATACAAACGCGCTTCAGGCGCTGAAAGGAAATGTTACCGGCTTGGATATCGGAGCCACGAACAGCGCGGGAGGCGAGCCCAGCATGTTGATCCGTGGTCAGAATTCCATATCAGGAGACAATAATCCGCTGATCATTTTGGATGGAGTAATCTACCTGGGAAGTATCAATGATATCAACCCCAATGATATAGCCAGTATCGATGTCTTGAAGGATGCGGTGACTGCCGCCGTGTACGGAACCAGATCCGCGAACGGCGTGATCGCGATCAACACCAAAAGAGGAAGTTCCGCGAAGCCGGTCATCAGCTTAAATATTTCGTCGGGAATCCAAACCTGGCCAAGCCGGCCGGAGGTCATGAAGGGTGAAGAATGGATCAAAGTCGTGAATGCCCGCAACCAATATACGGAAGGTTCGGTCGACTGGATGAAATCGGGCGAATTGGCTAACTACAACGCTGGTAAAGAGATCAACTGGCTTGATGAGGTAACCCGGATCGGCAATATGCAGGATTACCAGTTGTCCGTTTCGGGTACCGGTAAAGGGTTGAACTATTATATGTCAACTACCTACAATAAAACAAAAGGAGTTGTGGCTGGCGATGATTTTGACCGCATCTCCGTGCTGGGAAAAATCAACACCGACATTACCAACTGGCTCAAAATTGGTGTCGACGGGAGTTTTACCAGACGCGATTATTCCGGTTTTGTGGCCAGTGTGGCATCAGCGCAGACCATGTCTCCTTATGGGGTCATGCACCGTGATGAGGAGGGTAATCTGGAAAAATATCCTTATACACAGTCATCGGTCAATCCGTTATGGGGAGTTGACGACGAAACCGCCGATAACATCGACATTCGTCATAACTACCGTTTAAATGCGTACGCCTCGGTTGACGTTCCATGGATCGAAGGCCTGAATTTCAGGTTAAACTATCAGTTAAATTCGGATCAGAATCAATCCGGCAGCTTTTATCACGAAACTTATTATATCTCAGAAGGGGAGGGCGTTGAAAGGTATTCCCCGTCGACGGTACAGGCGTTGCTGGCAAAAGCAAACGGAAACCTGAACACGAACAGCGCTTACAGTTACGTTTGGGATAATATCCTGAGTTACAGGAATTCATTCGGGAAGCACAATGTCGAAGGAACTCTGGTCGCCACCCGGGATCATTACAAATACCGGATTACCTATATTACCGGCTCTGATTTTGCAGCGAATGGAAATACCGCTCTTGGGATATGGGGACTTCACAAAGCGACCACGCAGAAGGTCGACCTGTACGTCAATAATAAAGATATTAACAACAACACGATTGGCGGTGTTGAAAAGGCAAATATCGGTTATCTGGGACGGATCAATTATAATTACAATGGTAAATACTATTTTACCGGATCTTATCGCAGGGACGGTGCTTCCGTGTTTGGAATAAATAAAAAGTGGGGGAATTTCGGAGCTGTCGGTCTGGCATGGAGGTTGACCGGAGAAGAGTTTATGAAACCCGTTGAAGCCTTAAATAACCTGAAATTAAAGTTGTCGTGGGGGCAAAACGGGAACCAGGGAGCCGGTCCATACACCACTTTGTCTACCGTTTCGAACGGTTCCTCGAGCGACATCCGTTATCAGTTCTCCAATGCCCCGGGCAAAATCTTCTATGGGTTGAATCAGACTTCTCTGGGGAATTATGATCTGGGGTGGGAAAGTACCTCATCCTGGAACATCGGATTTGAATCAGCCTGGTTCGGAAACCGCTTGTTCGTCGATTTTGACGCCTATCTGGCAAAGACTACCGACGAGATTATAAAAAGGTCAATTCCCGACATGATCGGGCAGTCAGAAATACTGACTTCGTTGGGACAAGTGAATAATCGCGGAGTAGAATTGGCTGTAAAGACGGTAAATATCCGGCAGCGCGATTTAAACTGGACTTCTTCCGTGACGTTTTGGCTGAACAGAAATAAACTGGTAACCATTGACGGGAGAGATTCAGACGGTGACGGAAAGGAAGATGACGACATCACGAACAAATGGTTCATCGGCAAATCGCTCGGCGCCCTTTACGGATACAAGCAGGATGGCATTGTTCAGGACAGTGATACCGAATACAAGGAGGCAAACGGAGTTGCCAGCGGAACGCCAAAATATATAAATCTGGACACGACTCCGGCAATTACTTCGGCCGACCGTACGGTTATGGGCTACGAGAAGGAAAACTTCCGGCTGAACTTGAGTAATAGTATTCAGTACAGAAACTTTGAACTATATGCGATGATCTCCGGTATTTTCGGAGGAAACGGCTATTATTTGAAAAGTAACACCGTGGCTTACATGACTTCCGGTACCGGACGTTTCAATGACAATATGCCCTATAAACCTTACTGGACGGCAGATCGTCCGAGTAACGTATATCCGTCGGCTACGTTTTCAGGCGATGGCCGTTATCAGGCATTACAGTCACGCGGATTTGTCCGGATTCAGGATATCACGTTGTCTTATGTTTTTGATCAACCCTGGACTAAGGAATTGAATATTAAATCATTGAAACTATTCTTCTCTGCGAAAAACGTGGCTACTTTCACCAATTGGGACGGAGGAGATCCGGAGACAGGCGCGAAGTATCTGGAAAATACGCTCCCTGTTGTCGCGACTTACTCCATCGGAGCAAATGTCAGTTTCTAACTAATTAAAATTAAGGATTATGAACAAATTATTCGATATGAACAAGGTCGCCATCCTCATGCTCATTTTAAGCCTGGTGAGCTGTGATGATGAAAAATTTCTGGAGGAAACGCCGGAAACATTTTATACCGTCGAAAATATCTTCACCTCTCAGGAACAGGTGGATCAGGTATTGGTGAATATCTATTCATACCTGCGCGATTTATGGGTCAATCCCAGTGAAAATACATGGGCATTCAATTTCAAAGGAAAAGGAACGGATATGTACGATGTGCCGGTAATCCGAAGGGGAAACACGTTTAGCGATTACAGCACGATTAACCCGGATCATGATACTTTTTATCAGGTGTATAAAGCCTGGTATTATGTCATTACACGTGCCAATCTGGCGATTTACGCGGCTGAACTGCCTGAAGTCTCATGGACGTCAACTGCCGATAAGACTTATGCGGTGGCTCAGGCCCGCTTCTTCCGTGCGTTTGCCTACCGTAACTTAGCCGAATTGTATGGCGGCGTGCCGCTGGTAACCGACATTGTGACAACTCCCCGGTATGATTTCACAAAAGAAACCCGTGCAAATGTATACCAGTTTGCCATTGATGAACTGGAAGCGATTGAAAACGATTTGCCTGAAACTACAGCGACGGGTGGCCGGCTGGTAAAAGGAGCAGCGCAACATAATCTTTGCGAGCTTTACCTGGCTTTAGGAATTGAATTGGCTTCGCAGGGAAATGCAGGCGGGGCACAGGCCGCCTATACCAAATCAATCAGTTGTGGAGATAAAGTGATTAATGGCGGAACGTATTCGCTGATCCAATCAAGGTTCGGGACACGTAAAAACGAGTTGTCCATTGCTACGAATGTTTACCAGGGCGGAAGTCCGGGTGCACCTGTCGATACGGTACTGCAGACGACCAATTACTACTGGGATTTGTTTCAGGAAGGCAACGTGAATTATCAGGATGGAAATACGGAATGTATTTGGGCCCTGCAGATTGATTATGCCGCCTATAAGGCGGAAGATAAAAAGTCAAAACTGCCTTACTCCAGGACCTTCGGACCAGTGTTTCGCGATGTGGCCAAAACATGGTTTACAGGTACTTTGGAAGATGTGGGAGGCCGTGGTATCTCCCAGGTGTCTCTCACGATGTATGCCAGGGATGCCATTTATGCGGATAAATGGGCCAGTGATATGCGCAATTCAGATGTGGTCTTTCGCAGACGGTTCAAAGGCAATGTGGCTTCATCTTCGTATTTTAAGAAGATTGTTCCCTGGAGCCTGATGTACGACGGGAGCGCGGATGCCATGACCAATCTGAATAACAGAAGCGAGGTTTATCCGATATCATGCAAAATTGCAACAGATAAATACACCGGTGTCGCAGACGGTGAAAATTTAAGTAACCTGTTCCGGGATGAATATCTTATTCGCCTGCCTGAAACCATTTTGCTGCGCGCGGAAGCGAAACAACGCAATAGTGATAAAGCTGGCGCTGCCGCCGATATCAACCTGTTGAGGGACCGCGCAAAGTGCGGATACAGGGTTACTGCTGCCGATTTGGATGACAGTTTTAGCACGATTCTGGATGAGCGCGCCCGTGAGCTGATTTATGAGGAGTGCCGTTGGAACACGCTGCTTCGTATGGGTGGAACAATCGCGGTGGACCGGGTCAAAGCGCATGCTTACTGGCCGGAAACCGCCTCAACATTGACGTTTAATTACAACGTCTGGCCAATTCCGCAGAAAGTGATTGACGCAAATACGGACGTCGTTCTTGATCAAAACGAAGGATGGACGAACCGGTAATTCCGGAACAACAACGGGAAGAATTGCGGGGACAATTTTTTTAAAACTGTCCCCGCTTATTTGGATTGCTCTGATCAAAGAACTATTTTTAGCCTGACTGACGACGATATGAGATAACCTATACCTGAAAATGATGAAACTCCATTTTTCCTCCTTAAAAAAATTGTACGAATCAATCCTTTTTGCCACACTGATTCTGTTGCCTGCGGGTTTGTTGGCGGCGAAGAATTATCCTTCCGGTCTTACCGTGAATTTTTTGGCTCACGCCGGACAGGTATTTCTGAACGGATACCCGGTCAATACGCCGATCGAAGAAGCGGTAGCCCGAAGAGAAAATTTTCAGTTTGCAGAGATCGCGCAAAAAAAACCTTTTTTTGGATGGATAGTGGATTCCTCCCGGCCTAATACGCTGCAGACCGCGTACAGAATACTGGTGGCTTCAAGCCTGGAGAACATCACATCCAACAAGGGTGACTGTTGGGATTCAGGAAAGATCGAATCAAACAAGTCGGTGAATGTTGTTTACGAAGGAAAGCTGTTAGAGCCCAACCGGATTTATTTCTGGAAAGTAAAAACCTGGGACAATCATGGTCTGGAATCTGATTTTTCTGCAGTATCGCGCTTTAAAACGGCTACAGAAATGGTCGATTATGCCACGGCCCGCTATCCGCTGCAGAAACACGATGAATACCCGGTTGCCGTCCGCCCGCTGCCGGATGGTGTAACCTTTGCCGATTTCGGGAAGGATGCTTTTGGACGCCTCCGGCTTCACCTGTACAGTAAGACCGGAACGGATACCCTCGTGATCCGTTTGGGTGAGGCGCTTAAAAACGGACGCATTGATCCCGCACCCGGAGGCACCATTAGGTATTCCCGCTATGAACTTGCGTTGAGGGGAGGATGGAATACCTATGTCGTGGCGCCGGATCCCGATAAGCGCAATACGGGTCCCCGGGCAATAAAAATGCCGGTCTATACCGGCGAAGTTGCGCCGTTCCGCTATTGTGAGGTTGAAGGGTACAACCAGGCGGCTAAGCCTTTTCAGATCGTTCGGGAGACGGTGTTTTATCCGTTTGATGAGACGGAGTCATTTTTTACCAGTTCCGATACGGTGCTGAACCAGGTCTGGGACCTGTGCAGATACTCGATGAAGGCGACTTCCTTTACCGGCATTTATGTAGATGGTGACCGGGAACGGATCCCTTACGAGGCCGACGCGCTGATCAACCAACTGGGTCATTACGGGGTGGCCCGTGAGTACAGCATAGCCCGCTATTCTCACGAATATTTGATGCACCAGGCCACCTGGCCTACCGAATGGATCTTGCAGTCGGTTTCGATGGCGTGGAATGACTTCCTGTACACCGGTAATCAGGAATCGTTGGAGCAATTTTATGTTGATCTAAAAGCCAAAACGTTACTGACCTTGGCAGGGAAAGATGGTTTTATCAGTACCCGGACCGGTAAAGTGACGCCCAAAGTGCTGAAATCCATTCATCTGAACGATAACCTGCGCGACATTGTGGATTGGCCGCACACCGGTATCCTTGGCCTGGGCAAAGATGAACTGGGGGAGACCGATGGTTTCGTTTTTCAGGATGTCAACACGGTGGTCAACGCGTACCATTATTTCGCGCTGAAGGTCATGGCTACGATTGCCCGGCAACTAAACAAACCTGACGAAAGTGCATTTTACTCGGATCGCGCGGATGCCCTCAAAAAGGTTTTCAATTCAAAATTGATCGATAAAAAACGAAAGATTTATACAGACGGTATCGGCACGGACCATACTTCTCTCCATGCCAATATGTTCCCCCTGGCTTTTGGCCTGGCGCCGGAAAAGAATATTGACAGGATCAACGAATTCATTCAGTCGAGAGGGATGGCCTGCAGCGTTTACGGCTCCCAGTTCCTGATGGAAGCGGTTTACGACGGGAACAACGCGGATTACGGGTTGAAACTGCTGACTTCAACCGAAGAGCGAAGCTGGTATAACATGATCCGCGCCGGATCGACGATCTCGATGGAAGCCTGGGATAACAAGTATAAGCCGAACCAGGACTGGAACCATGCCTGGGGAGCGGTGCCGGCCAACATCATTCCTCGAAAACTGATGGGCATTGAACCGCTGGAGCCAGGCTTCAGAAAAATCCGGATCAAGCCGCAACCGGCAACGCTGGCCTGTGCCGAAATCAAGTGTCCGACGATCCGCGGCGAGGTGATGGTTTCCTTTAAAAATGATCCCGGTAAATCTTTTCTTTTAACGGTGACGATCCCGGCGAATTCGACAGCCGATGTTTATTTGCCGTTATGGTCAAAATCGCAGAACATCACGATGAATGGCGAAAAAGCAGCTTTTACCTCCGCGGGTACTTATGCGGTGATCAAAAACGTGGGTTCGGGGAATCATTCTTTTGAAGTCCTTAACCCCCGTTAGCGCTGGTCATCATATGGTGGTGTGCATAAGATTAATGATAATCAGAAAGAAAGTATGTTGAAATTCGATATTTTGCTGGGCGCAATGCTTGCTGGTTTTGTGTTACAGGCTCAGCCAGGTTATAAGCTTGAGACAGATACCACCGTTTCTGTTTCGGCGATGACAAAAGGTTTTAAAACGCTGCCGTCTGAATCCCGTATGCGTTGTTACTGGTGGTGGCTGAACGGGATGGCGACAACGGAATCCATCACACGCGATCTGGAAGAGATGAAAGCCAAAGGCTATGGCGGTGCGTCGATTGTCGATGCCGGAAGCTCCAGTTATAACGTGGCCCGCAAAACCGCAGCGGGACCGGTTTTTATGAGTCCGGCGTGGATGGAGTTGTATCAGCATGCCGTAAAGGAAGCCGGTCGTCTTGGCATTGAACTGAGCGTGAATGTGCAAAGCGGCTGGAACCCCGGCTCGCCGTCCATTACCCCCGAAATGGCGCTGAAGAAGCTGGTTTACTCGGAAACCGAGGTGAAAGGAGGACAAACGGTGACAATTGAACTTCCGCAGCCGGAAACAAAATTGCTGTATCGGGATGTCTGCGTACAGGCCATCCCGGCACCATCGAAAAATTCACCGGTAAAAAATGAAGCGATCACCAACTGGGACAAAAAATCATTGAACAAGCCCATGGGTTGGAAGGGGATCTATCCGCTCCACGAACTGCGGGAAGGTTTTGATCATCCGGTTAACACCGAAGTCATTAAAAAAGACGACATCATTGATTTAACCGGTCATTTTAACGGGAAGACATTAACCTGGAATGCTCCGGCCGGCACCTGGCTGGTGATCCGCTATGGCTGGACCTGTACCGGAGCCAGGACATCTACGACCAGCGACGGCTGGTCAGGGTTGTCGCTCGACCATCTGAATCCCGACGCCTTTGAACTTTTTCGCAAATCCGTCATTCAACCATTGATCGACGCAGCACAGGAAGCCGGCAACAGTGTGAAGTTTCTGCAGACCGATAGTTGGGAAATGGGTATGGTGAACTGGACGAACCGCTTTCGGGAGGAATTCAAAAAGTTCCGGGGGTATGACCCTGATCCATACCTTCCGGTGATGACAGGCAGGGTCGTGGAAAGCCAGGAGGTCTCCAACCGTTTTCTGCATGACATCCGCAAAACGGTGGGCGATTGTGTCGCCGAATATCATTACCGGTTGTTTGCTGACCTGGCTCATCGGCACGGCATGGGGATCCACCCGGAATCGGGAGGACCGCATTCCGCTCCGGTCGATGCCCTGCGCGTGATGGGGATCAGCGATTTTCCCCAGGGCGAGTTCTGGGCCACATCCAACACCCACCGGGTTTCGGATGCCGACCGGCTGGCCGTGATGCAAAGTGCCTGCGTGGCCCATACGAACGGGAAACGGTTCGTGGCCGCGGAAGGTCCCACCAGCATCGGTCCGCAGTGGGAACGTTCACCCAAAGATCTGAAGTCCAACATAGACCGGGTGTTTTGCTCGGGCGTGAACCGCATCGTGTGGCATACCTTTACGTCTTCCCCCAAAGAGTTCGGGTTGCCCGGCAACGAGTATTTTGCAGGTACCCACCTGAATCCCAATGTAACCTGGTGGAAAGAGGCAGGCAGTTTCATTGCTTACCTGAACCGTTGCAGTTACCTGTTGCAGCAGGGCCTTTTTGTGGCAGATATCCTGTATTATTACGGCGATGATGTCCCTAATTTCGTTTTCCTGAAGGAAGAATATATGGAACCCGGTTTTGGATACGACTGGGATAAATGCTCTAAGGACGTGATCCTGAACCGTGCTTCGGTCAAGGATGGAAAACTTGTTTTGCCCGACGGCATGAGTTACCGTGTTCTTGTTCTGGCCCCCGAACAGGGGATTGACCTGAATGTGCTGAAGAAGGTGGAGGAACTGGTGAAAGCGGGCGCCACGGTGATCGCGCCCCGGCCCCTGCGAACCACCGGACTGACCGCCTGGCCGGAAGGAGACGCCGGGTTGACCGCGGTTGCCAATCGCCTCTGGGGAAATGTGAACGGTAAAGACATCACGGAGAACCGCTATGGAAAAGGCCGGATGATCTGGGGAGAGGATGTGAAGGAGGTGCTGGCAGGAATGAACGTGCAACCCGATTTTTCGTTTCACAGTCCTGATCCGGAAACCGCATTGGATTACATTCACCGGCGTACGGCCGATGCCGACTGCTATTTTGTGGTCAACCGTTTTGGCAGCAAAGGAATTGACGATTTTCAGTATCGTTACCTGACCGGCCTTCCCGACCGATTTGAACAGGTGGAATGCAGTTTCAGGGTAACGGGGAAGACCCCGCAGCTTTGGGATCCGAAAACGGGTGAAATAAAACCTGTCCTGACTTACAGGGAGGAAAACGGGCGAACCGTGATCCCGCTCCATCTGGCTCCCGAAGGCTCTGTTTTTGTAGTGTTTGCAGAAGGGAGGCCCGAAAGGCATGTGGTGAGCATTGAAAAAGACGGTCAGCCGCTGTTCCCGGAGAACAGGGAAATGGCAAAGCCATATCCGTTATTCTGCTCCGATCCGGATCATCCGGGTTGGAAAATGATTCTCCGGGAAGCCGGGACCTACACCCTGCGTTGGTCGGACGGGGAAGTGGGTACCATAAGAGAGGAAACCGGAGCCCGGGTCATTCCTGTAGCGGGTAGCTGGAACATTCATTTTGATCCGGCGTGGGGAGGACCCGGAACAGTGGTCACGGATGAGTTAAAACCGTGGAACAGCTTTGATGATTCAGGGATAAAATACTATTCAGGAACAGCTGCTTATGAAAAAACCTTTCGTCTGAAAAAGAAAGACATCGAAGATAAAAATATCGTTCTTGACCTGGGGAACCTCCATGAAATGGCCGTGGTGACGCTGAACGGGCATCGTTTCCCGTTAAGCTGGGTTCCTCCTTATGAACTGGATGTGACGGATCATCTGGTAAGCGGAGAAAATAAGCTGAAAGTTGAAATTACCAACCTCTGGCCGAACCGGCTCATTGGTGATGCCAAACTGGCCGAATCGCAACGGTTTACCAGGACAAACATCAATAAGTTTGAAGCAGATGATGCCGGGGAACTGCTGAGGGTTTCCGGCCTCATCGGACCGGTCGTACTTCATCTGATTGACAGAAAGGCACCCTAAACGAGTAATCGTTATTTAACGGTCACTTTCCTGTTAATACCGCTGTCCGGAGATCATCTTTTCATCAGAAACACTATCTTCGCAATTTCAAAATATAACCTAAACCAATTGCACCAGATGAAGAAGTACTCCAATGGCGTGTTGTTTCTGCTGTGTCTTGTTTTTTCCGCAACATCGCTGTGTGCCGTCCCCCGAATTACCGGTCAGATTGTTGACGATGAAAATAGTAAACCGATTGAATTTGCGGATATCTTTCTGTACGCCAAAGGAGAACAGGATCCGGTATTTTTCGGATCACCGGATACACAGGGCCGTTTTGTGATCGACGGGATTAAAGACGGTGAGTATTCACTGATGGTGAGACTGGTTGGTTATGATATTTTCAGCCGTCCGGAAATAAAGCTTTCTGCCGAAACGCCGTCTGTCGATCTGGGTATCATTGGACTGAAGCCACTGGAGGTGGGCCTTGCCGAGGTGGAGATCGTCGCAAACAGAAAACAAATTGTTTATAAACTGGATAAGCGGGTTATCGAAGCTTCTTCCAATATTCTTTCGAGCGGGGGGACGGCTGTCGACATCCTGCAAAATACTCCCTCGATCCGCGTGGACGCGGAAGGACAGGTCACCTTTCGCGGAAGCAGTGGTTTTGCCGTTTATATTGACGGAAAGCCTGGTATTTTCAGTGGTTCCCAGGCTCTGGAACAAATACCGGCAGGGCAGATCGAAAATATCGAGATCATTACCAACCCCTCTGCACGCCATGATGCTGAAGGAGACGCCGGGATGATCAACATTATCACGAAAAAACATACGCAGGAGGGTCTGGGCGGAATGGTCAACCTGACAGGGAACACGGTCCTTTCGAGAGGAATAGACTTTCTGGTTACCCGGCAGGACAAAAGTTCACGCTGGTATGCGGGAGGGTCCTGGAATGACCATCTGCGCAAAAGCGAGTTCAACCAGGATAAGACCACCATCGTGAATGGCATCACAACGACTTCGCGGTCGGACGGCCCGCGTGAAAGTAATAATTTCAATTATTCCCTGAAGGCGGGGTGGCAGTATACCTCTCCAAAAACCACCCTTAGCCTGGATCTGGAAGGCGGATACGGCGGGCGTACCCGGGAAGGGGATCTGGATTACACGGAGGAACGGTTCGGTGAGGAAGGAATCATTAGTGAAGGAAACTATGTCAGCCGGGATGATTATAACATTCATGAAACCTATTACCAGGGGACCGCGGGATTCGCACATCAGTTTAAAGACAAGGAACATAAACTCTCCGGGAGTTTCTATCTGAA
>CAZOYZ010000102.1:0-5471 GCA_964584045.1 uncultured Prolixibacteraceae bacterium
TACCATACTCATCGATGATATAATCCTTAACCCGCTGAATAAATGCCGGGTAAATTTCTGGGTTTACATTAATTCTGTATAATACGTCATCATCTTCGAGGTATGAGGTTCCCGGAGGTCCGCTGTTCCCTTTTACTAAGTGAGGGTAAATAAAATGCTTATATTCCCGCGTCCAGACTTTGACCATAAAATCGGTCTGGTACTTCCTGATATCAGGATGCAATTCTGCGTTATATGTGACAAGTGTGTAATCCTGTCTCGATCCAGTATCTCCGGCAGGATAATAATACAAATGTTCAATCTTACAATCGGGAACATTGGTTATATCGTTCGTATGGATAGTATTGGGAATGATACTCTGACGACCAAGAACTTTTTTGGGGAATGGATGAAGGAAAGTATGATAAACAAGCCCCCTGGGTGTTTCAACCTTTTCTTTAATAGTCGAGATCAACCGCATCCTGATTTCCCGGAAACGTTTCGGACCTTTATAAGCAAGGCCCGGATTATCAAGCACATTGATCCGGTGAAGAACAGGTTTTTTGCTATTGTGAACGATAGTCCACAAATAACCTGCACCAAAAGCCATCCCGGAATGGTATGTTTCATTCGATTCAGAGTGCCCGGGCATGTCAAAAAAGAAAATGCCCCGCCCGGTTTCGCCATCCAAAAGATAAATATTTTCAGAGCCTACAGTTCCCCAGAGATAATCCACTCCATCTGTATTCATATTTGCAAGGGCGAGGCATGGTTCAACCCGGTCCTCGCCGGCAGCTTTCCCCGGGCCGGGCAAATGTTGAATCATTATCGGCTGTCCGGCAAGAGCCTTCTCCCAACCGAATGGACGCCTGAAGCTTTTTGACCGGGACGAAATTTTATCATCGTCTTTTACCGATATTTTTAAAATTCCGCGGCGGATTCGTTCAACCTGATCAGAGTAACCGCTTGGATCAAAACTTATAAAAAGATGATCCTTTTGTTTTGCTATTCCAAATGTTTCTTTCGATCCGATGCCATAATCCTTATTAGTCAGATCAATATATGTTAAATCCTTATTGCCGGGATCATACCGGTACAACCGGCTGGAATAAACAGTATCTTTCCTCTCTTTAAAATAATCAAGGAAATAGAATATATCTCCCGTGGCTTCTTCCGAGTATGCTAACCCTCTCGGATTCCGGGGGAGAGCACTTTTTACCTCGATACTTTCGTGAAAGATCAGGTCTCTGTTAATCGTGTTTACTTTATATGTAGTAATTTTCTTTGAATGCCCGTCCAGGAGGTAAAGGTAACTTCCAGACAAGTCTTCCTTAAACGACATGCCTGTAATTTTCGTCAGCTCCGTATCCAGTTCATAGATTTGCTCACTCTGACCAATACACTTGTCTCCGGAACAAGTTTCTTTGTTTGCGGAGGTTAACAACACACCCAAACTTATACCTAATAAAATATTCCTGATATAACTATTCATCTGTTTTTCAATTTTAATTCCTGCGATTTTTCGTATTTTATTATTTCTTTTCCCCGCAGATTTCGATTTCCCTGATTTTTTTTATCCATGAATCGGTATTCACAAATTTCAGTTTTCGAAGGGATAATACATCAGCAGTCAGATTGTATCTCAGATGGCCACTTTCAGGATGAGCTGTTAACGGATTTGCTCCGACGCATACCAGTTTCAAGGTATGTTTACCGGGTTCAAAATCAAACAATCCGATTTTTCTTTCCCTTCGTTGCCCGTAGATGTAATCTTCGTGTTCGTCCTTTTGATAGATGTTGTAGAAATCCAGGGTTTTGTTGATCATTTCCGGCTGCAACTGGTTCACTTTATCCACCTCATACCCCCCTGCAATCTGCGATTCGCCGGCATCATAAATCTCTTTGCTGTCGATATACACTTTCCATATTCCGTTGTCTTCACGAAGGTGCTGGAACAAGGACATAGAGTACATACCCTTCTCATTAATCTCAAATGGGATCTCGATCCATGAACCAATGGTATTGTTTACAACCTGAAACCAGGGTTTGGTATAGGTAGCCCGGTTATACGGATTGACACGGAGTTCCACACCATCTGAGTGCCTGATCGACCCGATAACCTGGGGCAGGTGGATCACAATCTCAGGATTGACCCTTTCGTTGTACGAAGGGAATTCACACCAGGGTTCTGCAATCGCTTCCTGATACCAGTACGATACTGAAGACCAGTAGTCAGGACGTGAACCCGAACCCGTAATGGTTTCACCCATTCTGTCTACAATATACCCTGTTCTTTCCAGTTCGAATTTCAAGGATTCTTTAAAAATTATCGGATCAGGAATATGCCACCTGTATGCGGTTATCCGGGCATCTATCGCCCGGGGTTCGAATACCGTACATCCCGTATAGAGGCTGGAATGAACGCGCATATTCCAGGCTTCATTGAAGTAATCTTCTGTACCGGTACCTGAAATGGAAGGAACTTTTTCCCCATCAATATATACATAATCATCACCTTCTCCGAACCAATGTCCGATGCTATTTTGTGAAGAAAGTACGGTGCCGATGTAGTGACCATTTCCTTTACCCAGAAAGACAGTGTAGGGTTTGTTCATCTCGGGTGGATACTCCTGGTGATATCTGGCATGGAAATACATCATTTTTTCAGGCGCTTTTGGTAACCGGATCCAATCAATCATAAAATAGGTTCCCGCGACCTCATCTTCCGATTCGTTGGTCACTGTAATTTTAGCGGTCTTAATAAAAGGCATTCGCCAATAGCAGTTCAGCCCACGCCCGTATGAACTTACCTTCACCGGGAGAGAGTTGACAGTAGCCATCATCCCGTTTCCTACCGCAAAAAAGTCACCTAACGGTGTTTCCACAGACGGTATTTCTGAATCATCCCAATAAATCCGCAGCACAAGGGCCCGCGGCCACCGGATGTTATTGGAAAAAGGGACAAACCA
The DNA here is from genome assembly GCA_964584045.1 of uncultured Prolixibacteraceae bacterium. Lineage (GTDB taxonomy): Bacteria > Bacteroidota > Bacteroidia > Bacteroidales > Prolixibacteraceae > JBCFBK01. Next base: position 2,949 of record CAZOYZ010000102.1, read on the forward strand.
TATATGAACAATTTTACCCGGTCCTTCAAGATTTGCAAGAGTCTTTGTTTCTCCTTTTCCCAATCTGATATTGTCATTATTGTTAAAGGGGTTACCACTTGATGCCCGCATGGATTTACCTTCCTGTAGTTGAGTAATTGATTCGAGGTTCTGTGAATTCACCGGCAAGATATTACCTAAAAGGAAAACCATCAGCAGCATGTAATAAGATTGTTTTTTCTTCATAATTAACGTCATTTCAGGTTAATTTTCTTTTCCAGGTCTTCTATTTTTGTTTTCCATTCATTGTTCAGATCGAATACCCTGGCTTTATTGAGATATTGTTTTGCAGAATCAGTTTGATTTAGTAAATGACAGGACTCCGCGATATGGTAGTACAACTCCGGTTTTTCACCATACTTTGACATCATGAATTTCCAGGTTGCAATTTTTCCCTTATTTCTGACTTCTTCATCCCTGATATATTGGTAATATTCTATACGCATTTCGACGTGCCTGTCGTTAATAGGAATACGGAACCCGTATAGTTTGTCCGATACATGCTGAAGGCTATCGTACAAACAGGCATCGTTAAACGTCGGATGGTTCTCGGGATCAGCATAAGCAAACGCCAGGTCCGCCCAGTCTGAATAAATCTCATACAATGACTGAAGCAGAAGCAATCCCGGTACTTCCATATGCATGGCTGCAGATAACCATGTTGCTTTGAAATCAAAAGTTTGAGGTAAACGTAACATCGAGATTTTTCCGCTAAGTTCACGGTAAACATCGAGGTTATCTCCGATGTCGTGTCCGGAGGCCACCCGGTAAAAAAATTTACGCCCGCGGAAGTTCGAATTTTTAATGGCTTGGACGATCTCATCAATACGTTCCGTTTTTAAGCAGCATGGACTTGCCGATATTACTGCGAATAATTCGGGTATATGATGAATAAGGATCATGGAACTGTGATATCCAAACCACGAATGCCCAAAAACAATAATCTGGTTTTGATCGATCCTGTAATGATCGTTGACGAACGGGATCAGTTCATCAAACAGGAACTGGTCATACTTTTCTCCATGAGAGTTAACTCTATCGACATTCCACTGTGCTTCTTTTTTGCGTAGATCAGGTAATCCTCCTGACTCAATACCGACTACTACCGGGCTTGGTATCTGTCCAAAACATTCAAGTAAATCAATCGATTGGAGAATATTATCCGTGACAGGGCCGGGATAACGGTCAAAGAAAATAATCAACGGGTATGTTTCGTTGGGATTTTTACCAAACTTTTGCGGAGTATAGATGGTGACATTTTTGGCATATCCCAGAACCGGGGAAGGGAAAAGTGTATCTTTCTTTTCTCCGCGCCAGGGCCGACCGTACTGATATGGACGAAAAACCATTCCGGGTTCATCCATATTCCTGTTTCCCTGACTATTAAGATACATTTTAACGTCCTTTTCGATAGCCATATTTTTGCCGGCAGTTGTTTTGTGATCCGGGCTTAACTTCTGTGCTGAGCTTAGGTGTTCAGGAGAACCTGTGTATTTACCTGTCTGGGCATATGCCGGAAGAAATATCAGACAGAAAATATAACTTGTAAGGAAATGTACGATTTCATTTCGTTTCATTTCTTCTAATTTTCCTTTGCTTTTTTAAACCATTCGTCCAGACCCTCATCAGGGAACCTTCTCAGAGACAGGACATCAGCAGTCAGATTGTATCTCAGATGGCCACTTTCAGGATGAGCTGTTAACGGATTTGCTCCGACGCATACCAGTTTCAAGGTATGTTTACCGGGTTCAAAATCAAACAATCCGATTTTTCTTTCCCTTCGTTGCCCGTAGATGTAATCTTCGTGTTCGTCCTTTTGATAGATGTTGTAGAAATCCAGGGTTTTGTTGATCATTTCCGGCTGCAACTGGTTCACTTTATCCACCTCATACCCCCCTGCAATCTGCGATTCGCCGGCATCATAAATCTCTTTGCTGTCGATATACACTTTCCATATTCCGTTGTCTTCACGAAGGTGCTGGAACAAGGACATAGAGTACATACCCTTCTCATTAATCTCAAATGGGATCTCGATCCATGAACCAATGGTATTGTTTACAACCTGAAACCAGGGTTTGGTATAGGTAGCCCGGTTATACGGATTGACACGGAGTTCCACACCATCTGAGTGCCTGATCGACCCGATAACCTGGGGCAGGTGGATCACAATCTCAGGATTGACCCTTTCGTTGTACGAAGGGAATTCACACCAGGGTTCTGCAATCGCTTCCTGATACCAGTACGATACTGAAGACCAGTAGTCAGGACGATGACCATGAGAAGTAATGATCTCCCCTATTGAATCGACCAGGAACCCTGTTCTTTCTAACTGGAACTTCAAAGACTTGTTGAAAATGACAGGATCGGGAATATGCCAGCGGTAGGAAGTGATCCGGGCATCGATAGCGCGCGGCTCGAATATCGTACAGCCTGTGTAAAGACTTGAGTGGACACGCATATTCCATGCCTCATTGAAATAGTCTT
>CAZOYZ010000102.1:5481-13070 GCA_964584045.1 uncultured Prolixibacteraceae bacterium
AAGGAAGGCGTCTCCCCACCGTCAATAAACCAAACATCGTCACCTTCACCATACCAATGACCGGTACGATTCTGAGATGACAGAACAGTTCCGACATAATGGCCCTTCCCTTTTCCTTCAAATACCGTGTAGAATTCGCCATACCTGGGATGATAATCCTGGTGATAACGGGCATGAAAATATAAGATCCCTTCCGGGGGTACAGTATCGTACTGAATCCAGTCGATCATAAAATGGGAACCTGCATCATACTCCTGACTTTCGTTGGTAAGAGTGACTTTGGCCTGCTTGCCAAAAGGCATACGCCAGTAACAGTTATACCCGCGTCCAAAAGAGCTTACCTTGACAGGCATGGAATTTACTTCGGCTCTCATTCCATTTCCGGCTGCAAAAAAATCACCCAACGGAGTTTCCACAGAAGGGATATCTGACCCCTCCCAGTATATGCGAAGTACAAAAGCCCTGGGATAACGAATGTTTTCTGAAAAGGCGGTGAACCACATGTGGGTAATTTCGCCGGGCCCTTCCAATTGGGCTATAATCCTGGTTTCTCCCGGTTTAAACCGCCAGGCATCACTATTATTTGCAGGATTTCCACTTGTTGCCCGCATCGTATGTCCCTTTAGTGTTTTTTTTATGGATTCCAGCGATTGGGAGTAGCCATGAAGGAAATAACCAAAAGTGAAAACGATTATGAATATAGACTTAAAAATCAGTGAATTCATTTGTTTTTTCTCAGTGTAAGTTTCTGTAATCTTAAAGCCGGTGGAATTGCCATGATCCATAATTGTCAATACGCATATCATGGCAATTCCGCAGAAAGAATTAAAGCACGACCACAACTCCGCCCGAATATCTCACATTAGACTTATTCGGGTCACTTGTATCTACCGCAGCCTTTACTTTAAATATGAAACGATAAGCGCTTGTCGGGGTATACCCGGTGTAGGTATAGGTTGAAGTATTCGTGATCGTAATCGTGGATACCTGAGTGTTATTTTTGTAAACGGTCAGATATACGGACACTGGCTGTATAATGTCTTCGGGATAACTGGTTGGCAATTCCCAACTAAACACAATTGCAGTACCATTGACCGTATGGGTTAAATTGCTCACGGGATCGATGCTTTCCCCTTCTTTGAAATCAAGTATATCCCTATCATAGCAGCCTGTGGTAAAAGCTGCGGTGATGATCAGTAAAAATGTGCACAGATATTTCATGTGTATTTTTTTAATAATTAACATTTTGAACATAAACTCCTTCTGACAAGTTAATCACCTCCTGAGGAATAGGCAGATACTCATGTTTACCCTGAGTAAAATGAGCAGAGGAAAACCAACTCCGTCTCTGCCGTTCTTTTTCGAAATAGGCATTTAAAACATCGGCAGCTATACCCCACCTTACAAGATTGAAAAACCGGAAGCCTTCACTCGCAAATTCGAGACGATCTTCAAACATAAGGGCCTTCCATGCAAACTCATTGTTCCAGGTACAATTCACGCCGGGTTGATATAAAGCAATATGATAATTAAGAATTGGTGAATTATCAGCCCTCACTAACCGTCCCTGACTATTTCCTGCTCGTTCTCTAACCTGATTGATTACGGGTAAGGCCTCCATTTCTCTGTTTAACCGGATCAATATTTCTGCTTTCCATAGTAACACTTGTGATAACCTCAGGAACCTTTTATTCATCGAGTTTTGACGATTTGACCATTGTGCCGGCTCACTGGGATGTACCTGTTCTTTTAAGGAATGTATATAACCATATATATCAGGACTTCTGGATCCCAGACTGTCATACCGCAAAAGGGGATCGTATTTCCAGGGATGCCCCGGAATAGCAACAGTATGACTTAATCTGGGATCAAACGTGTTGCCGGAAAAATATGCGTCGTAATTGTTGTGTAATTCAGCATCATTAAAGGTATCCAAAAAAGGCAATCCGTCGGCCTTTGTCCTGAAAGCATTTACTAGGTTGTAACTTACCTTGTTAAAGTCACAACACCGGTAATAAGGTTGCCATCTTGGGGTGTTTAATGAAACGCCGTAATTCAGATGGCCGTTTGTTGTTCCGTCGTTAATGGAATACTGTAATTCAAACAAAGATTCTTCATTGTTTTCAAAAGCATACATGAAGTTCTCGGCATAATCTGAAGTCAGGGCCCTGTCACTATTATTGATTATGTCGTTACACAGCGACAGAGCATCGTTCAGTATACCGGTATCGATCGTTACCAGTTGATGGTTTTCATCTTGCCTGTAAGCCATCCAGAGTAAAGTTTTGACCATATATGCTTTTGCTGCGTACATGGTGGGACGTCCCGGATCTTCTTGTGTGGCAGGCAGATTTTGGCTTGCAAATTCAAAATCGTTATAGATTTTTTGCCAAAGGTCCAAGTCATTTTCAGCATCGGACGGCCTATTAGGTACCCCCTTAATATCAACAGAAGTCAAATCTTCAGTAATATAAGGAATCCACTTATATCTTTCTTTTAATCCGAAATGGCAAAATCCCCTGAGGAATTTCATTTCACCCAGCCTGGCATTTTTTAGCGGATATTCTTCGGGTGTTACACCATTTAACTGCCTGATGGCGGCGTTAATCCTGGATATACAAATATATGCGCCGTTCCAGAAACTGGTATTATTCCCAACATTTGCGGTTACCGGGGCAAACATCTCCATTTCATGATAGGCAGTTTGGTCTGTCAGTCCGGATCCGCCTTTATAGGTATTGTCTGCTCTGGCATCTCCAAAAAACCAGCTGTCGAAGGTCTCGTAGGCACCCCTTGTTACAATACTTCCATACGCTGAAATGACAAAACCATCAATATACTCGGGGCCAGACAGATTTTCCTCTGTCAACACTCCTTTGGGCGTAACCTCCAGGAAAGATTTATTACACCCCTGGTTTAGAATTGCACTGAATACAATCAGAATTAAAATATTGTCACTCTTTTTCATATTCTGAATTATTTAAAAAGTAGCATTGATACCAAAAGTGAAAATGGCGGGGCGGTCATATGCATTATCAAAATCTGCCCGGCTTTCCGGATCGACCCCGGTGAATGCGTTATCTCCATGTCGGTTACAAATCATGAGGGTATTTTCAGCCGAAACATATACTCTCAGGTTTTTCATATAGAATTTCTTTGAAAAATTGTTCGAAACTTTATAGCCCAATTCGATATTTCTAAGTTTTAAATAGGAGCCGGACTCCACAAAGTAGGTGGACGTAGCTGTTTCTTCATTCCTGCTATAGATTGACAGCGCGGGTATTGTTGATGAAGTATTATAGGGGGTCCATGCATCGAGAACTCTTGTTGTATGATTTCTGCCTGCGATCACGCCGGTATTGTAAAAATCACTTAATAATTTAAAATCATTGTATACAGCATTGCCTTTAACCCCTTGCAGGAAAATATTAAGGTCAAATCCTTTAAACTCGAAAGAGGTATTCAATCCGTAAGTGAAATCCGGCTCCCTTATCCCTATCCATGTCCGGTCGTAAGCTTCTGTTATTCTCCCATCTCCATCCAGATCTTTAAATCGCATACCTCCAACCCGTTTGTTATTCTGTTCCGGCCCTTCATCCAGTTCCTGCTGGTTTTGGTACAACCCGTCAAAAACAAATCCATAGATAGACCTGAATGGTTTTCCCAGGATATTATCACCCAACCCATTTCCTCCGTATGCATAAACTACAGCATCAGGCAGATCATCGATCGTATTTCTGTTTGCTGCAATATTACCTGTTATGGAGTAATAAAACTTTGCATTTGAAGGGCTTCGATAGGTTAGTGCGAATTCAATCCCATTGTTCGTCATATTTGCCGCATTGATCCAGGTATAACCGCCTTCTCCGATTGTTCCGATGTAATCAGGTTCATAGAGCATCCCATCCGTAACTTTATGATAGACATCTAACGTCCCCGATATTCTGTTGTTAAGTAATCCAAAGTCCAGCCCGAAATCAATTTGCTCTGTGGCTTCCCATTTTACACCGGGGTTTCCCCTGTGCGTAAGTCTGTAACCTGAGGGCATCAATCCTTCCTTGCTCCCGTCAATCATGTACGACGTGGACGCATAGTTTGCATCGTAGGTATCGTTGATTGCATTGGTGCTGATATTTGAATTGCCATTCATTCCCCAGCTTGTTCTTAATTTTAGATCAGATATGAACGCAAATGGTTTCATAAAGGGCTCGTCGCTCAATCTCCATCCCAATGAGGCAGCAGGGAAAAAACCGAATTTATTATTGGTCGGGAATTTCGAACTGCCATCATAACGGGCGGTAAAGGCGAGAAGGTATTTATTACGAAATGAGTAGTTTATTTTGCCGAAGTAAGACAGCAGAGTTTCTTCACTGCCGTAACCTGTGCCGGTTATATTTCCGGTTGCAGCGCTTATGAACGCATAATCATAATTCTCCAGTTCAATTTGTTCTTTACGGACTGAAAAATTTTCACCGCAGGATTTGAAAGATTCAACACCAGCGAGAATATTCAGATTATGGATTTCATTCGCGAAGTGATACTGAGCCGTATTGGTCCAGGTCCAGATAAAGTCCTTACTATTGTAACTGGTGACTGCATTGACATCATTAGCCTGGCCTCCTTCCTCTTCCCAGGTAAATTCTATATTACGGTAATTCCGAATGGAATATTCAAGACCAAACTGAGTTCTGAAGGTAAGTCCCTTAAGCGGTATGAGGTCTGCATACACGGAACCGATTGCCTTAAGCCTGTCTGAGGTGTTATCTTTATTTAACTTTGCATCTCTTGTCGGATGTCTGTGCTCATCCATACCTGCTTCTAAGACTGATCCGCCCCAGGTTATCCCGTCTGTTGCATACTCCGGAGCGACAGGAGGCATAACCAACGCACGATAAATGTTGTTTTGATCGTTGTAAGTGGTTGATGAAAGCCCAAGGTTTTCGCCAATTTTTAACTTGCCGTCAATTAAGCTGAAAGAAGTATTTAATCTTAATGATATTCTTTCCAGAAAGGTATTAATCTGAGCTCCATTATCCCTAAAGTAGTTCAGCGAAAACATTTGACTTGATTTGTCAGTTGCACTGCTGATGCTGATGTCATGGTTATGGCGAATTCCATTCCGGGTAATCAGATCAAACCAATCTGTATCGGAAGCTTTTAATGTTTGCGTGGCATTTAACCATTCAACTGTGGTTATATTATTTAAAGTAGGAACTCCGCTTACTTCATTCCAATCATATGTGAAGATTTGAGATTGCAGGTTCGGGTCTAATCCATCATTGACAGAAGCCTGCCAAATCGTTCTTCCGTATTGCTCTGTATCTAAAAGATCCGGTTTGATTAAATAAGAAGTGACGCCCACCGATCCCTGGTAATTTACAGATATGTCTCCGGTCTTACCCTGTTTCGTATTGATCAGGATAACACCGCTTGCCGCTCTTGATCCGTAAATGCTGGCTGAGGCTGCATCTTTCAATACCTGCATAGATTCGATATCGCCCGGATTAATCTCTCTCAAATTTGCATTTGTCGGCAGTCCGTCAATGACGATAAGAGGAGGAGCAGAAGAAGTCGAAGTGAGACCGCGGATCTCGATACTTACATTTTCCCCGGGATTTCCATCTGTTGTAATATAAACTCCGGGTATTTTCCCTTGTAACGACTTCATCACATTTGATGACGTAACACGTTGGAGGTCCTTTTTATCAATAACAGCAATTGATCCGGTAAGTTCCGCTCTTTTCTGTGTGGTGTAACCAACAGCGATGACCTCTTCAATTCCGATCACATCCTCCGTCATTGTTATATTAATGCTTGTTTGAGAGCCAACAACCACCTCCTGAGTTCTCATTCCCACGCATGAAAATACTAATGTCGCATCTTGCGGAACGTCCGCAAGGGAATAACTGCCATTAAAGTCAGTGATGGTCCCTTTGACATAACCCTTAATAATCACGGTTATCCCGGGGAGTGGCACTCCCGAAGAATCGGTGACTTTACCTGAAACCTTAAGTGCCTGTTGCGCTGCCTGCAAATTGTTGCCTTTTAAGATAATATGCGATCCTCTGATCTCATATTCCACACCTGTTTTGTCAAAAAGGACAGAAAGCACCTCTTTAATCTCCTCATTGGTGAATGAGACATCAATCTTCCGGTTCACATCCACGACTTCCCGGTTATAGATAAAGTAAAGGTTACTCTGCTCTTCAATCCTTAATAATACTTCTTCAAGCCTGACATTCTCAAGGTTTAATGTCAGTTTTGCCTGAGATTGCGAAAATCCTTTGGATGCCAAAAGCTGGGCAAAACTCAGCAACAAACACAGGATAGTTAGTTTCATTTTTAATAAGTTTTTTTCCAGAAAACATTTAACCCTGCCTCCTGAAAGGTAAACCACTTTTTTTTTCATATTTTTGTGTTAATTAATTGGTTGTTAGAAATTGATTAATTTGAGTGATGCAAGGGGAAGCCGCTAACTTCTCCTTGCATTTTTTTTGTTCATAGGCAGTCGCGTTTCATTTTCTCTCGATATTAATTTTACTTTTGACATAGGTACCATCAGGTAATTTAGCAGGCGTTTCATAATCGTATGTAAACGGGGTACCGGCCGACAGCAGCCTGAGGATTTCATGAAGGCTTTCATTTCTGAACCGCGCATCCATCGGGATCCCTGCCAGGTTTTGATCCTTCAGTTCAATATCGACGCCAAACCTACGGGAAAGCTGTTTTAAAACCGTTTCAAAAGGCGTATTCCTGAATACCATGATGCCGTCTTTCCACGCCGTATAATAAAACGGGTCCTCTTTTTGGACAACCAATTTCTTCGAATCTTCATCAAACGTAACCGTTTCACCGGGTTTAATAAAAAATTCCTCTTCCCCGTTTAATTTTCCTTTCGGAGATGATAAAGAAACCGATCCTTCGACCAGGGTCACCTTCACAAATGGTTCCGAAGAAAACGCATTGACATTGAAAGTTGTTCCATAGACCTTTACGCGCATGTCACCCGCCGACACCTCCATTGGGATCTGTTCATTTTTAGCAACTTCAAAATAGGCTTCGCCTTTGAGTAAAATAGCTCTTGTCTTACCCGTAAAAGCACCGGGATAGGAGACCGAGCTCCCAGCATTCAGCCAAACCAGGCTCCCGTCGGGTAAGGTCAGTTTGGTCACTGTACCCGGCTGTGAATTCACTGTAACCAGTTGCTGTGCTTCCGGCGACAAGCCCGGTCCAACTTTATAAAACTGAATATAGGCTGTATATAAAATCAGTGGAATGATGAGTATGGCAGCGATCCGGGCAAAGACTTCATAGAATTGCCGTCCTGCTGTTTTTACTGCAGGTGTGATCTTTCTTTCGGCCAGTTTCCAGACTGTCTCGTTCAGCGCTTCCTCCACGACCGTTTTAGGATGTTCAAACCGGTGAAAACCCAGTCCCATCCATAATTGCCGTAAAATTTCCATATCTCCGGCCGTAAGTCCGTATTTGTTAAATACCTTCGCTTTTGAAGCCTCGCCAAGATCGTCCCATTCCAAAAGGATCTTTTGGAAATCTTTATCGGTCAGCAATATCGAAATGTCTCCCGTTCT
>CAZOYZ010000103.1:0-8162 GCA_964584045.1 uncultured Prolixibacteraceae bacterium
CACAGCCTGTCCATGGGAATAAACGCGTGGACCGTCGATGATCCCCGCGATGCAAAAAGACTGCTGGGACTCCGTTTGGACGGCATTGAAACCAATTGTGTCCCCTGCCTGAAAGAATCGTTGAATAATAAACAGAATAACTGCAGCCACTAGACAGATATACAACAGATGAAAAAGAAACTGTCACTGGGATTTTTCCCCACTCCTTTATATGAATTGAAAAATTTGTCGAGGCAGTTTGAAGACTACCGGATCTATATTAAACGGGATGACCACAACGGTGTGGCAACGGGCGGCAATAAGATCCGGAAACTGGAATACCTTCTGCAGGATGCCTTTGAGCAAGGATGTGATACCGTTATTACCGCCGGAGCGCAGCAGTCGAACCACTGCCGTCTGACGGCAGCAGCCTGTGCGCAGGCAGGGTTGAACTGTCACCTGCTGCTGGGAGGGGAAGAGCCGGAAGAATATAACGGGAACCTCCTGCTTTCCAGGTTACTGGGGGCAAAGATTCACTTTGCCGGGAATCACCGAAAAGGGGAGGACATTCCCATTCTGGCTGAACGATTAAAGAAAGAGGGGAATAAACCCTATCTGATCCCTTACGGAGGATCAAACAAGATTGGTGCATTGGGGTATGCCAACGCCGTGCTGGAAATCAGGGAGCAATTAAGGGAAGCGAACCTGTCAATTGACTATATGATCTTTGCCTCCAGTTCAGGAGGCACTCATGCCGGATTGCTCGCAGGTTGTGACTTGTATCAGGTCGACAGTAAAATCATCGGGATTAATATTGATAAGGACGAGACTCAGGGTAAGATGCTGGAAGAGATTATTCGTGAGCTTGTTCCGGGAGTGTTGGATTTCCATAACCGGAAGCCTGGCCCTGATCAGCCGGATATCCGGCTGATCAGGGATTATGACAAAGGCGGGTACGGCGTCGTGACCGATCAGGAGAGAAAAGCTGTTAAGACGCTAGCCGAAAAAGAAGGAATCTTGCTGGATCCGGTATATACAGCAAGGGCCTTTTACGGGATGATGGATTTAATGGAAAAGAAATTGTTAAAACCAGGTTCCAATGTTTTGTTTCTGCATACAGGGGGAATCCCGGCAACCTTTTGTTATGCCAAAGATTTGTGGTCATCGTGAGCATGAAACAAACTTTTGTTTGCCCTCAACACGATCCTCACGAATGTTCCCGTCGATTGCGCTTTATATCATGTTGACTTTTTATATCTTTGTCTGACGTAACTAATTTAACTTTTTTTGAACAATAGTACGTCAAATACAGAGCTTGTAAAGCGACTGAAGACCGGAGATGTTGCAGCGTTTGACGGCATTTATAATAAGTACTGTCATAAATTGCATGGATTTGTATTCATGTATTTGAAACAAGAAGAGGATGCCGAAGAAATTGTTCAGGAAGTTTTTATCAAGATTTGGGAGTCAAAAGCCAAGATAGATTTAAGCGCATCTTTCGAGTCATTCCTGTTTACTATCGCTTATAACGCAACCATGAGTTTATTGCGTAAAAGAGTCTGTGAAAATAAATCGAGAGAATATTTAAAATCCCTGCAACAAACAGGTGCGGAGGAACAGGTAAGCGACGAAATTCACTTTAAAGAATTGGATCGTAAGGTACAATCCTTATTGCAACAGCTTACTCCCCGTCAGAAAGAGATTTATCTTTTAAGCCGGGAAGACGGACTGACTCACAGGGAGATTGCCCAAAAATTAGGTATCTCTGAAAGTACCGTAAACAACCATTTGGTAACCATCATCAAATACCTGAAATCTCACATCGACACCCATCTGGCGGTCAATGTCTTGTTCTCCTGTTTGTTTTTTCATTAAAAAAAAGCATTTTTTCTTAGTTATCTTTTTTAGGTTGTGCGTAATACAATCAAATCAGAAGAATATCCTGCAAAGATTTCATCGATTCAGTTTAGTTAGGTTGCAGTACCTCCCGGTTTCCGGGAGGTACAAAGTTTCAAACAATGAACAAAGAAATTCTTACAAAGTATTTGAAAAACAGCTGTTCCGACGACGATTTTGAACAGCTTGCCACGTGGCTTAAAAAGGAAGCCTGGAAGAAAGAAGGAATGAACTGGAGTCTGGACCATTGGAAGATGGTTGAGCCTGATATGAAGAAAAAAGATGAGAAAAAATACAGGGTATTGCTCGACCAGATTCACCACAAGATAAACCTTACAGAAAGGTACAATGAAGGCGGCAAGCTGATTCGCCTGGCAAAGATGGCAAGGTGGTTCAATCAGGCGGCGGCAATCTTGTTTATACCTCTGCTTGGGGTTGTCTTTTATTTGCTGTTGAACCGGGATATTCAGTCCGGGCAATTGACAAACCTGACTGTCGATTCGCTGGAAGTGATTGCCCCTGTAGGTTCGCGAACGGTTGTTCAATTATCCGACGGCTCAGAAGTGAACCTGAATTATGGGAGTAAAATCAAGTATCCGAGAGTGTTTACCGGAGATCGCCGTGAAATTACACTGTCGGGCGAAGGCTATTTTCAAGTGGCCCATAACCCGGAGAAACCTTTTATGGTGAAAACCGGAAAACTGAATATAAAAGCGCTGGGAACGACGTTTAACGTGCAGTCTTATCCTGACGATGATCTCATTGCCACCACGTTGGTGGAGGGAAAGGTTGTTCTTGAAAAGTCCGTTCCCGGAAAAGCGGATCAGCGAATTGAGACCCTGGTTCCGGGACAGCACGTCTCATACAGTCCCGAATCGGGAAAGGTGGTGTCGACGATGAACAATATTGACCAATACATTGCGTGGAAGGATGGGAAACTGGTATTTGATAACGCGCCTATTCAGGGAGTGGCCGAAAGGCTTGAGCGAATGTTCAACGTGGAGATTGATGTAGCTGATGACGTGAAGGAATTCTCGTATACCGTCACTTTTTCTAATGATCCTCTTTATCTGATTCTTGATTTAATGACGCAGATTACGCCCATCACTTATCGCATGTTGCCCAGAGCGAGGCAGGGAGATGGCTCTTATTCCAAGCAAAAAATACGCATAGAAAAACGACCATAAAACTAATCAGATAGCCTATGATAAAAAGAACTAAGTGACCTTGCGGGACAAAACAGCAAGGAAGCGCGTCAACACTTCCCTGCTGGTCTAACGAATTCATCCCGGTAAGATTGATACCGGGCAGTTATCACATTAACAACACAAAAGTATGAAAAATAATGAAAGTAGTTTTCGGGAATGTAAAATTCCCGGCTTGAAAAAAGTATTCAGAACGATGAAATTAACGGTTTTCTTATTGCTGATTTCAGGGATTAGCGTGTTTGCCGATAAAACGTATTCGCAAACAAAGGTGTTAAATTTTAATATGAGAAACACCACGGTGAAAGAAGTGCTGCGAAGCATCGAAGAACAAAGTGAGTTTTTTTTCATGTACAGCGAAAAACTGATCGATGTGAACCGCGCAGTCTCGGTCACCATGAAAACGTCGAAAGTCAGCGAAGTTCTCGATGAACTGTTTGCCGGAACGAACGTGAAATACAGTGTGAAAGACCGGTTTATTTTACTTTCGGTTCCTGATGCCGAAAAAGCTGGCGGAACACTTCAGCAGCAGGTTTCGGTGACGGGTAAGGTGACGGATTCAGGTGACTTGCCGTTGCCGGGAGTTTCGGTGGTCGTCAAAGGGACACAGCGGGGAACCGTGACGGGCGCTGACGGATCGTACAGCCTGACGAACCTTTCGCCGAACGACGTGATCCAGTTTTCGTTTATCGGAATGAAAACGCAGGAAGTATTGGTGGGGACGCAAACAAGAATCAATGTTGTTCTTGCAGAAGAGACCATCGGAATCGACGAAGTGGTTGCGGTAGGTTATGGTACGATGAAGAAGAGCGACCTCACCGGTTCTGTGGCCTCTGTTTCGGCCGACGCGTTTTTGGATCAGCCGGCCAGTTCGGTCAACTCCGTGCTCTCGGGACGTGCGCCAGGTGTTGCTGTCAGGAGAAGTAACGGCGCTCCGGGCGAAGGTTCAATTATCCGTATCCGTGGGGCAAACTCGTTGCTCGGGAATAACGACCCGCTGATCGTCGTGGACGGCAACTACAGCGGTATGCCGGAAATGTATGATATCGAATCGATTGAAATTCTGAAAGATGCTTCTGCTACGGCAATTTACGGGTCACGCGGCGCAAACGGAGTCATCCTGGTGAAAACTAAACGCGGAACTCAGGGAAAGCCGACGGTGCAGGTTTATTCCGATATTTCTGTAGACAATGTCCCTCAACGTTATGACTTGATGGATGCATACGAGTTTGCTGAATTTAATAACCGTGTGGGGGCCTATCCTTTTACAGATGAGGAAATAGCCGGGTTTAAAACGAATGGCGGCACGGACTGGCAGGACGAAATATTCAGAACCGGCCTTTCGCAGAAGTACAAAGCAGTATTTTCGGGTGGTCAGAAGAACATCCGGTTTTATGTATCCCCCAGTTACCGGAAGTCGACCGGTACGGTCAGAAACACGGAAGCCAGCGGCTACGGGTTAAATGCAAAGCTGGATATGGACCTCAGCGACCGTGTCACTGTTCAGATCGAATCGAACCTGGGACACAGCGAAAACCTGAATCCGGGAATCGCACAGGGCGGAAGTAAAACGGCAATCCCGTTGATGTCATCAATCGTCTGGTCGCCAACGGAGTCGGTTTTTAACGAAGATGGTTCTTATCGGCGTTTGGGAGTCGGAACGGGTACGATTCTGAATCCCCGGCTTTTGACTGAAATTTTAGACACCAATTACGGAAATTCCGGAAGCGCGGTCGGAAACATCAACATCAAAATTCTGGATGGGCTGACCCTCGATGCCAAAGGTTCAGTTTCGTTCGGTACGGGCGGGAACCGGTATTTTGAGAGCAAAGCATACAACGGCGTGAATGCCACAGCCGAACAAAGTTCGCATGAAGACAAAAGCTGGCTGGTCAACGCGTTTCTGACCTATAGCAAGACCGTTGCCGACGTCCATAATTTTTCGGTCATGGCCGGTTTGGAAGAAACGAAAAGCGAAAGCCAGAGTTTTTCCGGCGAAGCCACGGTGCTCCCGCTCGAGTCGGTGGGATGGTACAACCTTGGACTGGCTTCACCCTACATCGGTGTTGGTTCCGGGTGGAGCAACAGCGCCATGCGGTCTTATTTCGGCCGGGTGAACTACAATTATGCGTCACGCTATTACCTGACCATGAACTACCGCGCCGACGGTTCGTCAAAGTTCAAAGGCGATAACCAGTTCGGCTATTTCCCGTCGTTTTCGCTGGCCTGGAGGCTTTCTGAAGAAGCGTTCATGAAAAACCAGAACGTGTTCCAGAACGTGAAAGTCCGTGGCGGATGGGGAGTCACCGGTAGTCAGGCGATCGGCAGTTATGCCACCTACACGACCCTGGGAGGTCGCAGTTTCGCCTGGGGAGACGTGATGCAGGCAGGGTACTATGCCCGGGTGGGCGGTAACCCGAACCTGAAATGGGAGTCGACCAAACAATGGAATGTGGGTTTGGACCTGTCAACGTTCAACAATCGGTTGTCGCTTTCTCTTGACTATTATAACAAGGAAACGGAAGACCTGCTGGCCCCGGTATCGGTTGCCGCGTACAACGGGGGAGACCCTGAATACGGTAGGAATACGGTCATTTCCAACGTGGGATCGGTACGAAACAGAGGGTTCGAATTTAACCTGGACTATGACGTGTTAAAAGCAAAAGACTGGTCGTATTCGGTCAACGTGAATGGCGCTTTGAACCGGAACAAGGTACTGAGCATTGGCGAGCAGGATATCATCTACGGCCGCAGCTACGCTGCTGGTCTGTCGTCCGTGAGTCCGTTTGTACTGATCGCAGGTCAGCCCATCGGTAACATCTACGGGTTGAAATACCTGGGTATCTGGCAGGAGGATGAAGCGCAAGAAGCCGCCAAATTTGAACAGACTCCCGGCGATTACAAATATGAAGACGTGAACGGCAATTACGCGTATGATTCGGGCGACAGGCAGTCGATTGGAAACACGAATCCATCGTTTACCTGGGGGTTCAACAATCATGTTTCCTATAAGAACTTCGATTTGAACGTGTTGCTGGAAGGTGTGCATGGCCGCGATGTGATGAACTGGTCGTATATGGTGGCAAACGAACGGATTGACTTTTCGCAACTCTATACCCATCGTGACGCGAAAAACCGGTGGACGCCCGACAATGCCAATGCCCGGTTTGCCAAAATAGGAAGTTCAAACCGCCTGCAACCGCTGTCGTCGCATTACATGCAGGATGGCAGTTACATCAAGCTGCGTAACATCAGCCTGGCTTACAGCATCCCCAAAAGCGTGATCCCCTTTGCTGCGGTCAGACTTTCTGTTAGTGCGCAAAATATCCTCACCCTGACCGACTATGAAGGGTATGACCCTGAAATCAGTTCTACGTCTGATAACAGTAGCTCTGAAGGTGTCAACGACGCGAATTCCGGAATGGACTGGTTTGCTTATCCGAACCCCCGGAGTTTTTCTTTCGGGATATCAATCACATATTAACTATTCAATCAATAATCTATGAAACGTAAAATTATCTATATATTATCTGTCATTGGCTTTTTAGTTTCATGCCAATCGAACGAAGATTTTTTGGCTGAAGACCCGAAAGGAGCCTTGTTCCCCGATAATTTTCTGAATAACGAGGCGGAACTGGAACTGATGAATACCTCCCTGTACGCGATCTGGGACCGGGCGATGGGACGAAACTATGAAAGTTTTGAAATCAAGCTTCCTGCCGCCGACGATGTCATCGGCACCGGAAACCAGCGGCCCTATTACAATGAAATGGAAGTGAACATGGATATCACAAGCGGAGGAGACGCGGATATTCAGCGGGGTTGGGAGCGTGCGTATAACACCATTAACCAGGCGAATTCCATTATCAACAATTATCACAATGCCGACGGGGTGGTACCCGAAGCGACGTTGAACGCGTATGCAGCGCAGGCGCATTTCATTCGTGCGTTCACGTACTTCTGGGTCGTGCGGTTTTTCAACAACATCCCGCTGATCACGACCGCGTTTGAGCCGGATGTTAATAGAGAGGTCACCTGCTCTTCGAGCCGTGACGTGTATGAGTTGATTATTACTGACCTGCAGTTCGCAGAAGAATGGCTTCCGGTGACCTGGACGGGTTTCAAGAAAGCCGGTGGCGCGGTCACCAAAGGGGCCGCAAAATCAGTGCTGGCAAAGGTTTACCTGCAAATGGCCGGATTCCCGGTGAATGCCGGTGTGGAATATTACGCGAAAGCACGCGACAAAGCGAAAGAAGTCATGGACAATGCCGCGACCTATGGATATGTCCTGCGCGATCATTTCTGGCAGGTGTGGGATCCGTACTGGAAAGCTTATACCCTTCCGAAGGACGAGGTTATCCTGTGGATTGAGCATACGCCCGACGATTACACGACGCGGGCACCAAATCCTTCGCGCCCGATCGAATTTGGCGGATGGGAATCAATGATCGCGGAACTTGGTTTCTTTAACCGCTTCCCGGCAGGAGAACGGAAAGAGTTCACGTTTGTCACTGACTTTTATCACTACACTGCAGGATATTATCATTACACGGACCTGACCTGCAAGCATCCCTGTTACCGTAAGCTGTGGGCTGACGACCTGACCCCGGGCTGGGAATGGGAAAAACGGGACGAACCGACCAGCATGTGGCGTCTTGCCATGAATAACGCTGCCAACTGGTACAGTTCACGCCCCATCATCATGATGCGGTATGCGGATGTCCTGCTCACCTATGCCGAAGCCAAAGCACGCACGGATGGTCCGGATCAGCTGGCTTATCAATGTCTGAATGACGTGCGTAACCGGGCTTACAAAGGTGTCGGAACAGACGAGGCTTCTGTGAGCGGTCTCAGCACGGCCGACTTTATCGATGCTGTCGTGTGGGAAAGGGCATTCGAATTTGCCGGGTTTGAATATTCGTCGAGATGGTTCGATCTGCAGCGGTTAGAGTTGGTAGAAAGAGCCAATACGGAATGGCGCGAGGAGACGGAAGCAAAATACGTGCTCAAAAAACCATACTCCAAGAAAGATTATTTTCTTCCTATTCCGAGTAAAGAGGTGGGAATAAACCCAAATTTGGC
>CAZOYZ010000103.1:8262-13053 GCA_964584045.1 uncultured Prolixibacteraceae bacterium
ACGGAGGTGATCGCCTTTCCCATACCGTGGGATGCAGAGGTGCTGGAGAAGTTCACATGGACTTCTGAAAACACCGCGGTAGTGAAAGTGAACAATAAGGGACAAATCCTGGGCGTTGACCCGGGTCAGACAAATGTCATTTGTCACTATGGGAATCTCTCTGCCCCGGTGCAGGTAACCGTGAATTCCGTGGAAGCGCTTGGGCAAAAAATTAGTGCGCTTCAGGCAAAAGGTTACTGGGAATTTGAAAACTCGGCAAATCCGGTTGCGAAAACGATCGGAAACGATTTGATTTTTGTGGAAGACAACAAACAAATCACTTCCATTGCAGGGCCTCGTTTTGACAACAAGGCGATCCGGATCCCCAGAGACCCCCAAAGAGCCGGCGTGACCGGTACATTTGTCAGGTGTAACCACGGATTTCTGCCCAAAGGCGGAGAGGTAAAGGTCAACGAATACACCGTCATGTGGGATATTCGTTTGCCTAACGAACCGGGAATGCCCGAATCCGGGTACTATTCGCTGATGTCTTCGAGAACACTCGATAATTCGCAGGATCAGGACCTGGCTATTAAACGTGCAGGTAATATCGGCCTGGGCGGAATCGGCTATTCCGGGAACGGCACTGTAGTGCCGGGCAAATGGTATCGTGTGATAATGACCGTGAAAGCCGGATCATCAGTTACCATCTATGTAGACGGTTCGAAAGTGCACGATGGCAATGTAGCCAATGCTCCGGTCGATGGCCGTTACTCGTTGCTCCCGGAAGGCGTGTTGTTCTTCTCGGACGAAGATGGCGACGACAGCACCATCGATGCTTCTGCCATAGCGATCTGGGACAGGCAATTGACGGCAGCAGAGGTTAAATCGCTTGGAAGCGTACGGCAAACAGTTGCTTTTGAAGAATAACAAGCAAGGGTCGTTTGGGTTTACGCGGAGGGCGTGGCAGATCCTCATCTCCACGCCCTCTTTTTTGATCGCTTTCTTACGGATTGGTGAAGTCATCAATACCGTTTTATTTAATTTTACGTAGTTGTTAAATGTTTAAGAACACCGGTTTGATGAGAAATGAACTTATAAGAGCAATTGGGTTGCTGACGATCATGTTGAGTATGGCATGTTCTACCAACAGCGTGTCAAAAAAATTCTACGTTTCCCCGGAAGGGAGTGACGAAAACACCGGATTAACAAAGCGAACGGCATGGAAAACCCTGGAAAGGGTTAACCGTGAAACATTCCGGCCCGGCGAAGCGATCCTTCTTGAGTCGGGAGGTGTCTGGGAGGGTCAGTTACGTCCTTCAGGTTCCGGAGAGCGGGACAACAGGATTACCATTGGCAGTTATGGAAAAGGGAACAAGCCGGTGATCAATATCGGAGAACGCGCGGGCGCGGGAATTACGCTTGCCGGTCAGTCGTGGTGGGAAATACGGGGAATTGAAATTACCAGCGGAGCGCCGCCTCAATTGGGTGTGAGGCGGGAGGGAATCTCCGCCAGGTCGGAGCGGGGAGATTCCATTGCAGGCATTACTGTCAGGGATTGTTACATTCACGATATATGGGGGCAGGTTGGCGGCCGGGCATCAAGCACCATGATCGAAATCAGCAAGGCCTCGGAAGAGGTGCTCGTCGAGAACAATATCATTAAACGTTGTGACAAAATAGGTATTCGGATTTCAGGACGAAAAAATGTCATCGTCCGCGGTAACTATCTGGAAAACCTGGGCGGCGACGGCATTATTTTACATGGTCCCTATCGCGGGCTGATCGAATATAATGTTGCTGATCAAACCTGTCTGAGGACAGGTGATCCTTATCTGGATACCGGAGAAGAAAGCCGTTATGACTGGTGGCCGCATACCGCGGCAATCTGGATGTCGCACGCGAAAGAAACGATCATGCAGTTCAATGAAGTGTATCATACAGGCAGGCAATGGGGCAATGGCGATGGTCAGGCTTATGACTTTGATTTTGGATGTGAAAATAATATTCTTCAATACAACTATAGCCGGGATAATGCCGGTTTTTTGCTGATCATGGACAATACCCTCAGAAATGTGGCACGGTATAATATCAGTGAAAACGACATCAAATTCCGGCCCACCCAACTGGTGACGATGTTCTGTGACACCTCCGAACAGAATTTAATCCATAACAATGTTTTTTACGTGGATCACGGGACCTCCGATATTACCTATTACTATGGAGACGAATACGGCCCGGGTAAAGGAAAAGGAAAAAAGGACAAGGGAAAACTTGGCGCCCGGTTTAGGAACAATATTTTTTATGCTACCGGACAGGGCCGGTTCAGGACTGTCTATGCACTCGGCGACTCACTGAACAGCGCTGAATTCAGGAAACTGGAAGATTTTCACAAACTCGCTCCTGCAAAATCCGGTACCCGGTTTAACAACAATGTGTATTTCGGGCCATGGATGAACGGATTGCCGGATGATCCGGAAAAGATTGTCGCAGACCCGATGCTTGTTTCGCCCGGGAGTGGTAAATATGGACTCTGCTCCTTGAAAGGATATCAGTTGAAACCCGGTTCCCCCTGCTTCGATAAGGCAACATTTATAGGAACGGTAGATCATGCCTCTGATTTTTACGGGAATCCCATTGTAAAAGTACCAACCGATATTGGTGTGTATGAAGAAGCCGTTAGCAATTGAACTCAAAAAAACGATATCGAACAAGCTGTTGAAGGGGAAATAAATAAAAATCAAAAAACTATGAAAAGATTCGTTGGTAAGATCATCCGGATAATCGTGCTGACCTCGGTGATCGCACCGGGTATGCAATGTTCGCGACAACCATCTTCGGGTATTGGCCTTAAAGAGGAAACCGTGCAGTCTGAGAAAATCGACCGGGGACTGGTTGCCCTTGTCCGTGCAGACACATCCATCTATCTGGGTTGGCGTTTGCTGGCAGAAGATCCGGAGAATGTGGCATTCAATGTTTATCGGAAAATGATCGGCGCCGTTCTGCCAAACGAATACATCAAAGTTAATGACGAACCCATTACAGGCTCCACCAATTTTGTGGATAAGGGATCGGATTTTGACTGGCTAAGCAAGACGTCGGCTAAAATCCATGAAGCGCATCATTATAAAATTACCAGGGTCATTGACGGAAAGGAAGAAGATGTCGCGGGAGGAGAAACATACGTATTCTTTTCATCCGGAGATCAGAATTACCGCTCGATCCTGCTGAACGATATCAGGACGGCTGTACAGAAAATCGGTATCGGTGATCTGGATGGAGACGGAGCCTACGATTATGTGGTGCTCCTTCAACCACTTCAGCATGTTGATCCCGGCACATGCGATGGCTGCTGGCACCGGAGCAGGGATACCTATAAGCTTGAAGCTTACAGTTCAACCGGAAAGTTTATGTGGCGTTATGACATGGGATGGGCTATTGAAACCGGTGTCTGGTTTGCGCCGTTCATGGTTTACGACCTCGACGGAGACGGGAAAGCGGAGGTTTATACCAAGGGCGGGGAAGGTGACCCGCGTGAAATTGACGGCCGGGTGATGCGGGGACCTGAATACTTACTCAAGATAGACGGCGAAACCGGAAAGGTCGTGAAGAAAAGAGACTGGATCCCGAGAAACGTCGACCGGGCAAGGACTTACGACTGGACCAGCCGTAACTTTCTGGGATTGGCTTATTTAAACGGGAAAAGGCCAAGCCTGATCATGCAGCGGGGCAACTACAGCCTGATCCGGACGATGGCGCTGGACAAAGATCTGAATACGGAATGGTTCTTTGAGAGTACCGGCGAAAACGAAAATTGCCGGGGGTGCGGAGGTCACAACATCCGGGTAGCCGATATTGATGAGGATGGTGCAGATGAACTGATGCCGGGCACGTTTGCGCTGGATGGTGACGGGACGGTACTCTGGAGCCTTCAACTGAATCACAACGACGGAAGCGAAGTGGCTGATATTGATCCTGACAGGCCTGGCCTTGAGATTTTTTATAATATCGAAACCGGCAGTGAGCGCAACGGCGTTTGCATGGTCGACGCTGCTACCGGTGAGTTTATCATGCAGTATGACAAACCAACCGTACATGTACATGATCAGGCTACCGTAGCCGATTTCGACCCCAACTATCCGGGGATGGAATGTTATGCCAATCCCGACCGGGGAGATAACCGCCCTTTCCTTTTTTCCGCGAAGGGCGAGCGGATTTCCGACAAGATCTACCTGGAGGGCAAGCCCTTGTATTGGGATGATGACGACTACAAGGAGTTACTGAGCAACGGGAATGTCTGCAAATTTGGGCATGACACGCTACAGCGCGGCATCGGAAGCGGGCATATCGCCGACCTTTTCGGCGACTGGCGCGAAGAGTCGATTGCTTTCCTGCCAGGTGAAATCAGGATCTACTCCTCTACAATTCCGGCAAAAAACAAAAGAAGGTGCCTCATGCAGGATCATCAATACCGGATGGGAGTAGCCTCTTTCTCTGTCGGATATGCGACTCCGCCTCAAACCGGTTTGCAGGAAGACTCAAAAAGAAGAGAGGCAGTCAGATAATCGGATAGTCAACGGACTTAACCTATCAAAGAAATGAATAGAAAATTGCACGTCGTCATTGCACTATTGTTAATTTTTGGACAGGTAATGGCTCAGGATAACGATGAGTTTGTATTGTTAAAAGACTCTGTTGAAACATCCGGGGGGATAAAACTGGCAACCGATATTTATTTGCCGGACCGCGGGAAAGCCTATCCGACCATATTGGTCCGTACACCTTATCTAAAGGACAATGCCAAAGGAAGCG
>CAZOYZ010000104.1:0-4511 GCA_964584045.1 uncultured Prolixibacteraceae bacterium
TTGTTTTGACGACTTTCCGGGACCGCCGCTTTTTTTGCCTGTTCGCGAAGTAAATCAGAATGCCTCCCGCAATAACCATAATCAATTGTTTGTAAGTCGGCTCGGTATCTTCTTCCAGCGCATTGGCATAGGGGAAAAAGGAGAAATACCTGACCGCAGCAGTTGATGTCCCGCTGGCCTTAAAATAACTTGCTCCACCCACTCTCCTGGAGAACCCGCTTATCTTTTTCCCGCCGGGAAGCGTAAAGGTATAACTGATATTGTAGATATACCGGTTCGGGTTCGCCTCGCTCCTCCTGCCGAGTTCACGCCTTACGGTATCGATCACCGCAGTCTCCCGCTCTCCTGCAAATCTCAGCACAACAAGCGTCACGGCCCACACAATAAATGCCGCTCCAAGTAGGGTAATGATGATCCGGGAGAGCTTTCCCGAACGTTTTGATTTTTCCATGTTTATCGCTTTTTTTAGACTGACCCTTTATTCCTCATGATATGCACGACAAAAGAGATGACCCCTGCATCATTTTCTGCGGACAAACCAGAACTGCAAAAAAACCGACCGTATTCCCGCAAATTCCCATAGCTTATGACTGCTTTGGAAATCCGAGATTTTCGTCTATTTTAACAGAGGACATTTACACCGAAAGCAATAGTCGTCTTCGATCTTGTTGCGGCTGCGGCACGCATTGCAATAAATAACCGCGTCGCCGGTTTTGTCGTACTTTTCAAATGTTCTCAGCCCCTTGTGATGCCTTACCCTGTCTCCTACCTTGAAGTAATTGTACAGCTCGTCACTGTTCTGAACGCTGATCACCTTTTTCTTTCCGGCATCAGACCGGATAATCACTTTATACGTCAGGTACACCCTTCGGTAATTTTGATTTTTCAATCGTTTCACCTGCTTGTAAACCTTTTTATCGATCACTGTCCCGTCCCAGGTCTTACTCCTGTTCCGGGCCCATACCTGATAAAAGCCGATACTCAGGAACATGGCGGCAATCACAAAACCGACATACAGTGAGTCCGGATTTTCCATATTGTCGCTAACTTCCCCGTTAATATAAGATCCGATTATGGCAATGACCGCCAGTCCGATCGCGAAAATCTTCGCCCACCGGTTCGAATCGCGTATGTATTTCGCGAACTTCGGATCATTGATTTTGGATGAAAATCCTGTACGTGTACCTGTTTCCATACCTTTTGATTTTGAAAAATTTCATAATACGTGCGTTGAACTTAAGTTTATTATAAAATTACAAAAAATCTTTTAATCCCAAGGTATTCCGAAAGGGAATTCCGAAGGTCAAAAATACTCAGGATCCGGCAAACCGTCTGTTCCTTCAATTCAACCCGCCGCCGGTAATCCGGGTCTTAGTCCTCTAATCTTACTCCGGGCGGGAATTGTCGTATCCGGCCCGTCATTTTGACGTATGTCCACCCCGCTGACATCAAACGATTTGATGAACTTTGTAAGCGTATGACCAAGGCTGCAAAAAACAGTCAGCATGAAGTGGAGCAGCGACCATTACAAAAACGGGCGGAACCGAAAAGCCAAACGAGTAGGAACAAAAAACAATGATTCTTATGACAGAAAACAGCGTTTCTTTACACCGGGTCTTTAAAGCGTCGCCTGAAAAAGTATATCGCGCATTCACCGAACCCCTGGCGATCGCTTCCTGGCTCCCTCCTTATGGTTTCCTCTGTGAGGTGCATGAAATGAATGTACACGAAGGCGGTTCCTACCACATGTCCTTTCAAAACTTTTCGACGGGCAACAGTCACTCATTCGGCGGAAAATACGTGGAGCTTAAACCCAATGAGCTTTTGAAGTACACAGACAAGTTTGACGATCCGAACCTGCCGGGTGAAATGGTTACGACGGTTTCGTTGAAGAAAGTCTCTGCAGGCACCGAAATAAAAATCACCCAGGACGGGATTCCCGCAATTATTCCTGCCGACATGTGTTACCTGGGTTGGCAGGAATCGCTCGACAAACTGATGAGGTTGACAGACCCTGAAATACCGGACATGTAACGAACATGCTTTTTCAGGCGAGTGCCTTTCAAAAAAGCCTTCCCGTTAGCCACCGGAAGGCTTCTTTATCAGAGGTGTACGCCTCATCCGGTAATAACAAACCGGCGTGAAAGCCACAGCATTTGCCCGGAGAATGTTCGCCGGTAAACCACCGGGTACTCCGATCTCCGGCCATCTCGAAAAACAAGCAGTTTTACGATCTGTAAAATGATTAAAAAAAAGCGCTCCGTTTTTACCCTGCTGACATACAGTTGTCACCTGCAGCTTCTTTCTTTGTCACAGAAACAATTTTCAAAATCAAAAACATGAAACAGCAAGTAATCTTTTACAGCGTTTTACTTCCGGTTTCAATTTTAACTCTCATTTTAACCTCAAATGACATGGAAAGAAAAAACATTCAGAAAATGACCGCTTTGGTGTATTCCCTGAACACGAAACTGTCTTCAATGAAAACGGACGTGGGCGCGATCCCGGGTGAAATTATGGCAAAAGCCAGGGATCTGGAATTGCAGGTTACAGAGCCGCAAATATGGCAGTATGATGGTTGCGACGGAAACCCTGAAACTACTTTTAAACTCGACATTTGCCTGCCGGTAAAAAAAGCCCGGGGTGATGCAGGTAAATTTCATTTTGAAGTTCTCCCCGAAGTGAACTGCATTTCGGAGATCCACAAGGGCAGCTGGTCGAAGCTTGGCGACACCTATCACCGGATATTCGGTGAAATTTCCCGGCGGGGTATTGTATTTACCGGGACAACCCGCGAGGTGTATCATGTGTGTGACTTCGAAAATGAAGAGAACAATGTGACTGAAGTTCAGGTCGTCGTCCACTGAAAAACATCCTGACATAAAAGATCAGTTTCCCGGTATGATAAACAGGTAAAATTTCTGTATTTTGTACCGGAAACTTTTCATTAATCTACAAATGAACCGCACTGATCGTCTAAATGCCATTTTAATACACCTGCAAAGCAAACGTATTGTCAAAGCACAGGAAATTGCCGACCGTTTTGGCATCAGCCTGCGGACGGTTTACCGCGATCTCCGGGCTTTGGAGGAAGGCGGAGTGCCGATCGGCGCTGAGGCAGGTATAGGCTACTTTTTGCAGGAAAATTATCATTTGCCGCCGGTCATGTTTACAACTGATGAAGCTTCGGCCTTGCTTTTCGGCGAAAAGCTGATCGAAAAAATGAGCGACCAAAAAATCAGGACTGACTTTTGCTCGGCCTTGTATAAAGTGAAAGCCATCCTGAAACCGGCTGAAAAAGACCACCTTGAAAAACTGCACGATCGGGTGGCCGTCTTTAACGACTACGCTGCCGACGACCGGTTCCAGCAACTAAATTTGAACGAAATTCAGCATGCGCTGGTGAACAAGCAGGTGCTGCGGCTGAATTACGAACCTAAATATGCCGATGAACCAGCCTGGCGTTTGGTAGAACCGATCGGCTTGTGCCATTACAACGGACGCTGGCATTTATTTGCCTGGTGCAGGCTCAGGGAAGACTACCGTGATTTCCGTCTCGACCGTATCGCCGAACTGCAGTTGCCCGGTGAAAGCTTTAAGGGTAAAAGTCATTTGAGCATCAGCGAGTATATGGCGCAAAATGCCACGATCACCTCCGAAGCCAACATCAGCCTCCTGATTCCCAAAAGCAGGATCAAGTTTTTAAACGATTCGAAATACTGGTATGGGTATCTGGGTGAAGAAGAACAAGACGATCATGTTCTGATGAGCTTTTCAAACAATGACCTGCAGGGATTTGCTGTTTGGATCCTCAATTCAGGCAGCCATGCCCGCGTGGTGGAACCGCCCGGGCTAAAGACGATCCTGGGAGGGTATATACAGGACATCCTCCGCACCTACGGGAATGACCCGGAAGTAACGGAGACCGCATCCAGCATGTGAACCATCTTGTCACTGTCAGAAATAAGATCGCCGAGGTTAAACCAAATTACAGATATACTTGTTGAAATCAAAGTTGAAAAATGACTCCTCTGAAGCAAGAGAAAGTGGCCGATGCTTCTCAGACACCGGTAGCTTTTGAAATAAATTCAGATCATGACATACCTGTTCAACCGAGATCACATAAAAGTATGAACAATAAAAAAGAGTTGTCGCCAAAACAACGTGAAGAACTACTCAGCGTATTAAAAGCCCGGTTTGAAAAAAACGCAAACCGCCATAACGGTCTTGAATGGGCCAAAGTACTGGCAAAGCTGGAAGCTGATCCTGAAAAGCTGTGGTCGCTCAATGAAATGGAAAAAACCGGCGGTGAACCGGATGTGGCCGGTTATGACCAAAAGACAGGCGAATACTTATTTTATGATTGCTCGGCCGAAAGTCCGAAGGGACGCAGAAGCACCTGTTACGACGGTGAAGCACAGAAGGCCAGGAAAATAGCTAAACCTGAAAATAACGCTGTTGACATGGCGACTGCCATGGGCATTGAACTGTTAACCGAAGAACAATACCGG
>CAZOYZ010000104.1:4611-12960 GCA_964584045.1 uncultured Prolixibacteraceae bacterium
TCGAACCCGATGGACGCGGATTTCAACTACGCCGCGGAGTTTAAAAGCCTGGATCTGGAGGCTGTAAAAAAAGATCTGCACACGTTGATGACTGATTCACAGGACTGGTGGCCTGCAGATTTTGGGCACTATGGCCCTTTATTCATCCGGATGGCATGGCACAGCGCCGGGACCTACCGTACAGGCGACGGTCGTGGCGGTGCAGGAGCCGGACTACAACGCTTTGCCCCTCTTAACAGTTGGCCGGATAACGCCAACCTGGACAAGGCACGCCGGCTGCTTTGGCCAATCAAACAAAAATATGGCCGGAAAATATCCTGGGCAGACCTGATGATCCTTGCCGGCAATGTCGCGTTGGAGTCGATGGGATTCAAAACCTTTGGCTTTGGCGGCGGACGTGAAGATATCTGGGAGCCTGAAGATATTTACTGGGGACCTGAATCCGTCTGGTTGGATGACAAACGCTACTCCGGTGTACGCGACCTCGAAAATCCGCTTGCAGCCGTACAGATGGGTCTGATCTATGTAAACCCGGAAGGGCCGAACGGCAACCCCGATCCCATTGCAGCGGCAAAAGATATTCGCGAAACTTTCTCCCGCATGGCTATGAACGACGAAGAAACCGTGGCGCTTATCGCAGGCGGTCACACCTTCGGTAAAACCCATGGGGCCGGCGACCCGGCACTTATAGGGCCTGAGCCCGAAGCAGCCGGCATTGAAGAACAGGGCCTGGGCTGGATCAGCAAGTTCGGTTCCGGGAAAGGTTGTGACACCATCACCGGTGGCCCGGAAGTGACCTGGTCAAGAACACCGGCCAAATGGAGCCATTACTTCTTCCAAAACCTCTTTGGCTACGAATGGGAACTTACAAAAAGCCCTGCAGGCGCACAACAGTGGATCGCAAAAGACGGCGCAGGCGCCGGTACGATACCGGATGCTTATGATCCGTCAAAAACGCATGCACCAACGATGCTTACCACCGACCTTTCGCTGCGCTTCGATCCCGCTTATGAAAAAATTTCAAGACGCTTCCTTGAACATCCGGATGAATTTGCTGACGCCTTTGCCCGGGCATGGTTCAAGCTGACCCATCGCGATATGGGACCCCGTGCCCGCTACCTGGGCCCTGAAGTGCCAAAAGAAGAGCTCATCTGGCAAGACCCGATCCCCGCAGTCGACCACGCGCTGATCAGTGAAAACGATATTGAAGCTTTGAAAACCAAAATACTGGATTCAGGATTACCGGTATACCAATTGGTAGCTACCGCATGGGCCTCAGCGTCAACGTTCCGCGGTTCCGACAAACGTGGCGGCACAAATGGCGCACGTATCCGCCTGATCCCTCAAAAATACTGGGAAGTTAACAATCCCGCTCAACTGACAAAAGTACTGGACATCCTCGAAGGTATCCAAAAAGAATTTAACAGTGCCCAGCTAACCGGGAAAAAAGTCTCTCTCGCCGACCTTATCGTATTGGCCGGCTGCGCAGGAGTCGAAAAAGCTGCAAAAAACGCCGGTCATGAAGTAACAGTCCCCTTTACTCCCGGTCGCATGGATGCCTCGCAGGAACAAACCGACGTGGACTCTTTCGCCGTGCTTGAACCTGTCGCAGACGGATTCCGTAACTATTTGAAGACCAAATACAACATACCGACCGAAGAATTTCTGATCGACAAAGCGCAGTTACTGACACTGACTGCTCCGGAAATGACGGTTCTTCTGGGCGGCATGCGCGTACTGGACACGAACTTTGATCACTCGAAACATGGTGTTTTCACCCAACGCCCCGAAGCACTGACTAACGATTTCTTCGTCAATCTGCTCGATATGAGGACGGTCTGGAAACCAACCGACGAGCATAAAGAATTATTTGAAGGCCGCGATCGCGTAACCGGCGAACTAAAATGGACGGGAACCCGCGTCGACCTTATTTTTGGTTCCAATTCCGAGCTTCGTACTCTTGCCGAAGTTTACGGAAGCGCAGATGCTCAGGAAAAATTCGTAAAGGATTTTGTGGCGGCGTGGAACAAAGTCATGAACCTGGATCGTTTTGATCTCGTCTGACCGTTTCAGTAATCCGCAAGATCCAACACAGAAGATCGTTACCAATACCCGGGATGGCTTGTTTCCGGACCATCCCGGGTTCTTATTTTTTCCCGGCTGCTCAAATCTTTCTCCCGATATAGAACACGTAGCCATAATACGCTCTGTACCTGTCATATAAATAAACTTCATGCCGCTGGTTTGCGATGAGTTCTTCGGCCGCTTTATTTCCTGCATATTTCCTAAGAAAAACTTCCTGTGCCATAACCTGCGGAACATAGAAATGTTCTGTCCAGCAGTTTTCAGGCAAAATAAAGGTCGCAACGGGAACATATCCGGCTTTTTGCATTTGTGCAACCTTATTGGGAATCGTATCTATTTCAGGATAAGCATCCTGCCAAAACACATCGATCTCGGCAGGCCGTTCCCCGGTAAACCATGATGCTTCTGAAACGGCCATATAACCTCCTGTTTTCAGAAATTTTCGCCATTCATTCAGGCCCCGTTCAAAACCGATATTGTAAATTGCCCCTTCCGACCAGATCAGATCCAGTTCTTCATCCTGAAAAGGAAGGTTATCCATCGATCCGACAACACCCTTTACCCGGTCCTGAAGATCCAGCTTACCGGCATTGGAGTTGAACAGGTCAATAAAATGGGGGAACAGATCAATACCTGTAATATGTCCCGGCGCATGCTGTGCCAGCACCATGGTCTGGCCTCCTGTTCCGCAGCCAATGTCGGCAATACGCGAGGCATTGCTGAGATTATCAATAAAGCTCAGTGCCTGAATGGTTACTTCGGGACTGCCTGGCCCCTGCCGTTCCAGGTTTGAAAAATATTCGCAGATCAATTGAAAATCGAACTCGTGGATTGATTTATTTTCGTTACTCATGATGTTTAAATTTATAGGATTGAAATCCTGGCACCTGTATCCTGCCAGGCCTTGAATTGTTATTCTTATACAGACATAGAAATAACTCCGGCAAAAATATGCCTGAGTTTAATTGAGGGATAACCCCGGCAGAAGGCCAAAGGTTATTTACTTCACCGAATCCGTCTTAAATTTAAACATCCAAAGTTTTTTAGATTTACAAAGGTAGGATTTTTTTTTGTGCCCGGCAATTGAAGCTGGCGAAATGAAGGTATTATTTCCTGATTTGCCGTACTTTTTCTTCCAGATCCTTGATAGCCTTCAGTACCGTGGCCATCTCTGAACGTGCTTCCGGCATTTCCCTGCTGGTATAGGCGTAAAACCGCCAGATCTCAAGTACATCA
Source organism: uncultured Prolixibacteraceae bacterium (assembly GCA_964584045.1). Lineage (GTDB taxonomy): Bacteria > Bacteroidota > Bacteroidia > Bacteroidales > Prolixibacteraceae > JBCFBK01. The sequence goes on from CAZOYZ010000104.1 coordinate 7,933, forward strand.
TTAATCCCCACGGTATAGGGTTCATACACCGGGTTCAGCGATTTGAGCAGGATCGTGCCATCCACATTGAGCGTTACCAGTTTGAATACAAAATCCTGCTGCCCTTTCAGGATGACAATACAGGGTGTGTCCGGCCTGACCGCTGTCCAGTCTGCCACATATTGCGTAATGATATCGCTGTTCTCGGGTACCGGCAGCATGGAGTCGCCTGTCAGCGGGAAGACACGGAAAGTACCCTGAGCCGGCAGGTTGGGAAGGGAATACTTTGGCAAAGACGCGATGAACTCCGGGTCATGGTATCCCGCCATATAACCTGCTTTTGCTTTCACCGGAACATACTCGACGTTTTCATTGTTCGACCGGTCGACCGAAATAGCCAATACACGCAGGTTACCGCCCCGGATATACACATCGTTCCCGGCCTCCAGCTCCCGGATCTTCAACTCACCAAGTCTGGGAAGGTCGATCTTTAACAAGGTATCGATGCTGATCCTGAAAAATTCCGAAAAATTCAGATAATCCTCCGGTTGCGGTGATTTGGTGTTACCGGCTTCGATAGCCGCAAGTTTAGCACGGGTCAGGCCCAGCTTTGCAGCAAGGGCTTCCTGGCTCATCTTTTTTCGTTCACGGAGGAATTTGATATTACCTGCAAAAAATATTTTTGGTTGTCTGTAATCCATTTGTTATATTTATAAACAACGTATTGTTACTAATAATAACAAATGTAGTAATAATTTTCAACTTATGAAGGGGTTGGCCGAAAAAAATGAGATCATCCTGCAACTGAAAGAAAAGATACTTGCCCTGGAGGGATTCAGTACGGGAACGGATGGACGGCAGTTCGATTTCGGGCTGGGGCCAATGAACGCGGCATTTTCCGGAGGCGTCTTCCCCACCGGGGCGGTACACGAGTTCATCAGCCCCACCGAGGGATGTGCTGCTGCAGCGAACGGCTTCATCTCCGGACTGTTGCGCACACCCATGCAAAAGGGCGGCGCCTGCTTATGGATCAGCGGCAGGCACAGGCTTTTCCCTCCTTCACTGAAACTTTTCGGGATCGAACCTCACCGGGTCATCTTCATCGACGCCATACGGGAAAAGGATGTACTTTGGGTTATGGAGCAGGCGCTGAAATGCGGGGCGCTTGCCGCCGTCGTCGCAGAACTGAGGGATGTCAGTTTTGCGCAGTCCAGGCGGCTTCAACTGGCCGTGGAGGAAAGCAGGGTGACCGGATTTGTACACCGTTGTCTCCCGCATACGGAGAATACGCTGGCCTGTGTGTCACGGTGGAAAGTCAGTCCTCTGCCAAGCCTGCCGGACGGGGGATTGCCGGGTGTAGGATTCCCCCGATGGGAAGTGGAACTGGTGAAGATCCGTAATGGCCGGCCAGGCAGATGGCAGATAGAATGGCGGGATGGGGCGTTCCGGTATGTACCCGCCCGGAGACAGGCTGCTTCAGAAACACCGGTTCTTCCCGGACGACAGGCTGTGCCGGAACCGGGATTAACCAAAAAAGAACGGCATTATGCATAAGCGCTACCTGTCCATCTGGTTCCGTCATCTTGCCACAGACAGGCTGGCCAGGCTCCGTCCGGAACTCAGGGGCAAGCCTTTCCTTCTGTATGCTCCCGAACGCGGCCGGATGGTGGTCAGGGCTTCAAGCCGGGCACTGGACAGGGAAGGCATTGTGCCGGGGATGGTAGTGGCCGACGTGCGGGCCATACTCCCCGCGGTCGACGTCTTTCCCCATGAGCCTGTACCGGAGGAAAAGCTGCTGGAAGACCTCGCAGAATGGTGCCTCCGCTATACCCCCGTGGCCGCCACAGATCCTCCTGACGGGCTGATCCTGGACATATCCGGTTGTCCGCACCTGTGGGGAGGGGAACTCTCTTATCTCGGATCGATCACGACCCGCCTCCGTAAGGGCGGATATGATGTGCGTACTGCCATCGCCGATACCATCGGCACGGCATGGGCCATGGCACGCTACGGCAACAACAGTCCAATCGTCAAAGCCGGCGGGCAGAAGGAGGCGCTTCTTCCTCTCCCTCCCGCTGCTTTGCGGCTGGATACCATCACCTTACAGCGCATGGAAAAGCTGGGGTTCAGACAAACAGGACAGCTTCTCTGCATCCCCCGGACGAACCTGCGCAGACGCTTTGGCGATCTCCTGCTTACCCGGCTGGGACAGGCACTGGGGACAGAACCTGAAGTCTTGCAAACCATTCAGCCTGCTCCCACTTATCAGGAACGGCTGCCCTGTCTGGAGCCTGTCTGCACGCCCGGCGGGATTGAAATTGCCCTGAAGCGCCTGCTGGAAACCTTATGCGAACGCCTTTTCAGGGAAGGGAAAGGCCTGCGTGGGGGTACCCTCAAAGGATACCGCATAGACGGGGAAACCGAGCAGATCAGCATCGGTACCAACAAGGCATCACGAAATGCAGCGCACCTGTTCAAATTATTTGAACTTAAAATCCCGGAAATAGAACCTGCACTCGGGATCGAACTGTTCGTGCTGGAAGCCACGCTTGTGGAAGATCTCCATGAAACCCAGGAAGCGTTATGGCATACGGGAAATAATGATCAAACGGCCATCGCGGAGCTACTGGACCATATTGCAGGAAAGGTGGGCATGGAAGCGGTCCGCCGTTACCTGCCGCAGGAGCATCACTGGCCGGAGTGGTCGTTCAGGGAAGCCTCTTCCCTGGCAGAGCAACCGGTAACGGAATGGCGTACCGATCACCCCAGGCCCCTTCATCTCCTGCCCCGCCCTGAGCCTGTCGAGGTGATGGTGGCCCTGCCCGACTATCCGCCGCTGCATTTCCGGTATAAAGGAGAACTGATCAAAGTTGTCCGGGCCGACGGGCCGGAAAGGATCGAACAGGAATGGTGGCTCCGGACGGGCCCCCCGAGAGATTACTACCATGTTGAGGACGAAAATGGGGCACGTTACTGGCTGTTCCGGCTTGGGCTGTATGGAGAAGGAAAGCCCCAATGGTTCCTCCACGGGTTTTTCGCCTGAAAGAAAATGAAGGAACACCGAATAAGGAACAAGAAAAGAAACAAAAAACAACTCTGCACTTTTGCGCCTCTGCTATAAATTTTTTGAAATTTGAAACTGAATATGGATTATACGGAATTACAGGTAACCACAAATTTCACCTTTCTGCGGGGCGGTTCACATCCGGAAGAACTCGTTGAGAGGGCGGAAGAGCTGGGCTATAAAGCCATTGCTGTCACCGACCGGAATACGCTGGCGGGTATCGTTCGCGCCCATGTGGCAGCACGGGACCGGAATATCCGCTTTATCCCCGGGTGCCGCCTCGATCTGCCCGACGGACCGGACCTGCTGGCCTACCCCACCAATAAAGATGCGTACAGCCGTCTTTCCTCCCTGCTGACCAAAGGTAATCTCCGCGCAGAAAAGGGTGAATGCCATTTATATAAGGCAGATGTTTATGATCATGCAAAAGGCATGATATTCATCGTCGTACCTCCGGCATCGCTCAACACTGAGTTTAATTTCGATGCAGACTTTGTCAGGGCACTGGAAGAATACAAGGAAGCATTTGGCCGCAACATTTATTTGGGAGCAAGCTTTTCATACAGCGGAGATGACCATAAGAAGCTGTTCCGCCTTTCCCAACTGGGAGCCAGGCTGGGGATCCCCCTGGTGGCGACCAATGATGTACATTACCATACGCCGGAGCGAAGGGAGTTGCAGGATATCCTGACCTGTATCCGGGAAAAATGCACCATCCATACCGCAGGATTCCGGCTTCACCAGAATGCAGAGCGATATCTGAAGACCACCGGAGAGATGCAGCGTCTTTTCAGACAATACCCCCATGCATTGTACCGCACGCAGGAAATCACCGAGGCCTGCTGTTTTTCTTTGGATGAGTTAAGATACATCTATCCGGAGGAGATCACCAGCGAAGGACGCACACCGATGGAAGAACTTATTTACCTGACCTGGAAGGGTGCCGGAGAACGTTTTGGCGGAACGATCCCTGAAAAGATCAGAAACACCATCGAAATGGAGCTGGAGTTCATCGGACGGAAGGATTATGCATCCTATTTCCTGACGGTATATGACTACGTACGTGAAGCCAGAGCCCGCGGGATCCTGTGCCAGGGCCGCGGCTCGGCAGCCAACTCGGTGGTTTGCTACTGTCTGGGCATTACTGCAGTCGACCCCTCCCAATTCAAACTGTTGTTTGCCCGGTTCATGAGCGATGCCCGCAATGAGCCGCCCGACATTGACGTAGACTTTGAGCATGAGCGCCGGGAGGAGATCATGCAGTACATCTATGAAAAATACGGACGCGACCGGGCCGGCATCGTGGCTACCGTCACGCAGGTGCACTGGAAGGGAGCCGTGCGCGATGTGGGAAAGGCCATGGGACTGTCGGTCGACGCCATCAATGTCCTTTCCAAATCGAAGTATGAGTTCTCGGAGGATTGGTTTGCCGGGAAACCCCCGGCACCGGGAAGCTTCAATGCCAAAGATCCGCACCTGCTCAAGGTGCTCGAACTCACCGGACAGTATATTGGCTTCCCGCGACAGCTCGGCCAGCATACCGGCGGTTTTGTCATTACCCAAAACAAGTTGCACGACCTGTGCCCCATCCTCCATGCCCGGATGGAAGACCGCACCTGCATCGAATGGAATAAAGACGACATCGAGGTGCTGGGTTTCATGAAGGTGGATGTGCTGGCGCTGGGAATGCTGACCTGCATCCGCAAGGCCTTTGACCTTGCCCGGCAACACTACGGGCTGGAGCTCACCCTGGCCGACATTCCCCAGAACGACCCGAAGGTCTATGAGATGATCGACCATGCTGATACAGTCGGGGTGTTCCAGATCGAAAGCCGGGCGCAAATGTCGATGCTGCCCCGGCTGAAACCCAAAACGTTTTATGATCTGGTCATTGAAGTGGCCATTGTCAGGCCCGGCCCGATCCAGGGCGACATGGTGCATCCTTACCTGCGAAGACGAACCGGCGTAGAACCGGTGGAATACCC
>CAZOYZ010000105.1:0-6455 GCA_964584045.1 uncultured Prolixibacteraceae bacterium
TAACCGGTCTTCGGGTGGGAGCATATAATGCATATCCGGGTTACAGGGCCCCGTGTGTTAAAAAAACGAACATCACGCTTAGTCATGTCCTGTGAGTTAATTCACTGGTAAAGATACACAATCCGGATATCAAAGTTAAATTTTTTCCCAAACCCTAAACGTTAAAGCTTCTCCCTGTTAGGACAATAGTTTTTAGTACAGGAAAAGCTATGCAAAAAATAGCAAACTGACCAAAGTCAAAAATGAGATTGAAATCAATTAGCGAATTATCCACCGGTATAATGACTACTACATCCAGGGATGCTTTCAGGGACATTTGTGATGCTCTGGGAAACGATTATTGGGATGATTTTATAAAAAAAAGCCTACAATATACAAACAAGGAGATATAATTGCAGTACATTATCCTTTGACTGATAAACCTGCCAAGACCAAACTAAAACCTGCCGTCATCGTTTCCAACAACAAAAGCAATCGAGTTTGTCCGATCACAACAAAGATCCATCAATTCTTGACATGATTAGATCTGTATTTTAATGGGAAATCAGCTTAATTAAGATATCACCCAAACGGTTGAGAGCATGTGAAACTAATAATACCTGGGATGGTATGAGACTAATGTTTATCCCGATGTGGAACTAAGACGTATCCCAAAGTAGAACTAATACATGTAGCGATATCGCTAACAAGGCTTAGTGATTATCACAGGGCTTCATATTTCTTTCCTGAACGTTTACGACAATAGGTTTCTCTGTAACGAATATAAAGCTCTTGCCCTCTTATTTCGTTTACAGAAACAACTTACCAACAGCTACTAATACCACTGACAAAAAAAGAACAAGCAAACCTGTTAACATTTTCTTTTTCGCTTTGTTCGGGACATTATCCCATTCCCCGATAAAAAATCCCCACAAGTTGCCTACGATTACAGTAACGGCCATCAGGATCAGCCAACCAATGGTAGTTCCCAGCTTCCCCAAGTTGGAAGCACCGATGCCGTAAAGAGAGATACACAGGAACCATAAAACGCCCATTAATGCCGCCCGGAAGAAGTTTGCAGGCTTTGCTTTAAATTTCTTTGCCGATTTGTTTTTCAAAAATAGAAAAAGACAATAGAGCACGTAAGGAATTAATGCTCCCCCAAGGGTCACTAGCCACACGGCGTTCACAGCCCTGAACGAACTTAATGTCCCTGCCATGTTAGCCTGTGCTCTTTCGGTAATGGGTAATCCCATGACCAGGGAGATATTAAGCATAGCACTGAATATTCCTGAAACCAGACATACTGCAAAAGCGACTTTAAAGGAAGTCTTATTTTCTATGCCTTCTCTCGCCTGCACTTTTGCTCTCATCGCCCCGGCCTTCCCACAGAAGACTACCCCAACTACTGAAACAGCCATCGCCAACAGCAGGATCAAGCCCCCGATCGAAAGGATCGTTTCCGGGCTTAACAATAGCATGGGTACCAATGATCCGGTCACCGAAATAAGCCCTACCATGAGCGAATAACCCAGTGAAAGGCCTGCAAAGTGCAGACCCAATCCAAAAGTGATCGAACCTATTCCAAAAAGAAAACCGCTCAGTAACGTTTTAAGGATCACCGAATAACCAACCTGTTTATAAATACTGCCTAATTCTGGAACCAGGATGAATGCTGCTACAACCGGCAGTATCAGAAATGCTGCCAGCGCATAGATTAACCAGGTATTCTCCCATTCCCATCCGGAAATTTTCTTCATTGGCACGGCAAAACTTCCGTTTAATACTCCTGCTATTATTGATGTAATCAGCCCAACTAAAAATTGCATTTTGTTTAATAATGTCTGTTAAATTTTTACTCAAGAAATTTTGAAATTAATGATGACATAAATAACTAATCACCCATAAACCTGTTGTTTTGCAGATCCTTTTGAATACTTATAAGGTCTTAGCAGCATCAACGAATGCTACGATATTCTCCCATGGGATAGCCGGGTCCAGTATATGAGCCGGTGCCAACAGGAAACCGCCATCTTTTCCAAATATTTCATTTATGTCATGCACTTTAAAAAATACTTCCTCCGGAGTTCCATTCGGCATCACCGACTGTACGCCAATACCTCCCCAGAATGAGAGTTTGTTCTTATACTTCTTATAAATCCTATTAAGATCGTTGCATTCGGGCTGAATCGGATTTAAAATTTCTACGCCAGCTTCTATAAAATCATCGATAACCTCCTCCACCCTTCCACAGCAGTGCATAAAAATGATTATATCCGGATTTACTTCTTTTGCAGCATGTATAATTCTCTGAACCCTTTGTTTAAAAAAAATATCATAGGTTTCCCGTGCCATCATCAAACCTTGTTGACTCACAATATCGTCTCCTAAACGAATGATATCAACTCCGGCTTTTGCATATAAATGTGCTTGTTTGATCCTGATTTGGGTAATCTTTTCACAAATGGCATGTGCAATATCCTCATTTAAGATTAAGTCCAGCAGAAATGACTGCATATTCCGCATCAACCAGGCTGTTTCGAAAATGGTTTGATACATTTCCCCGCATACCGCATAACCCCTGTTCTGAAACGTTTTGGTTTTTTCCTCGATTTCAATATATCGGTATTCTTCTCCAAGATCTGGCCAAGGGTAGTTTTCGATTTCTTCAACCGTGGACATTCTTTCTAACGGATGATACTTAAAATCAGGCATTTCGTACAAGGTAGGCACTGAACCTATACCCCATTCATCAAAACATACGTTCTTGGGCAGAGGTTCGTCTTCAAAATATTGGGTAAAATCAGTCTTTTGTTTTGTAGGTGCTGGTAACACAAACCTGGTATCAAAGTTAAAGTACTCTTCAGGGGGGAGATCTGATCCTGTTTTCTCACGGTAAATCTTCATCAGCAAAGGGGTAAATGCCCCCCAACTGATTTCAAAAGGGGTTTTATCAGGCTTACCCGTTCTCTTTAATGTGGTCAATACTCTTTCCCGTGATGTCATTTTTGAAATTTTATTAGCTTAAGTAAAGTCACATGATTAAAAAAGCTTCGACAGGTTGATCTCTCCCGCCTCTTTACCTTCGTTGACAGACAGGATCGAATCATCGATCTTTTCCGCTAAACTTCCCGCCGAACGGTATAAGGCCAGAATGTTTTCAAGGGGAGTTCCCACCTGGATGGCATGAGATGGCCCCAGAAACAAGCCTCCCTCAGGAAAAAGTTTTTTCCTTCGTTCTACTTCTTTAACCAAATCACCCGCGCTTCCAAAAGCCAGGGTGGTTTGAACACAGACACTCCCGCAAAAGCTTAGCTTTTCACCGAAATCCTGTTTCAGTACCGCGATGTCCATTTCCGGAACTGTCGGTTGTACCACATCATAGACATCGAGGCCCATCGAAATCAAACGCGGTAAAAATGCCCTGACGCAGCCACACATGTGCATCATGGTTCGCGCGCCGTAACGATGCACCATCTCAAAATACTTGCTGAACTTCGGGGCGAAATGCTTATCAAACGTATCAAAGTCAATGACCTGTGAATTCTGGGTACCCAGATCCTCCCCGATATGGGTAAAATCGACCAGTCCTTCTGCTGCCTGCAAGACCCGCTTGTGCATCTCATAATAAAAGTTAAAACGGGCTTCCATGATCTCCAGGTATACCGGGTCATCGGTGATCAGATCGATCAATACCTGCTCCGTTCCCCTGGCACGGGCAATGCTGTTGATAAAATCCATGTCTCCTGCGGTACCAAAACAAACCGCATAACCCTGATCCCTGATCCTGAGACATTGTTCTTTGATCGTGGAATAATCGAACCAATCGGCTGTCGGAAAATGAGACCGGTCCAGATCATCCGATGAAAAAACATTGGCGAACGGAAGATAACTGGCTTCCAGGTATTTTCCTCCTTCAAACTCGGCATATTTATATCGTTCGCCCCAGTAGCCTTCCACGCTACCGTCAGGAAATTTATGCAGTTCAGGCCCTGCATAAACAGGTGCAACATACCTGAAATCGTCCCCAACCACTCTTAAAACCTGCTCCATATTTTTCAACCCGAAATGATCCATGATCATTTGGTTGATCTCCGGTGTCCCTTCATGTTTGACCGGGATGCGGTCGTAACCTGTCCGGTTAAAGGCACTTAAAACACGTTCACGAGAATTCATAATGATTTATTTTATCACAATAGTCCTTTAAACTTATCCAATTGATTTACTGACAGTATATTATGGAAATAATCCAACATTTTGTAGGTCATCGAAAATCGATTTATTGATTTCTGTCTTAAATCTTTCATCTAAAAATCTAACGATTGTTATCAATTATTTCAGAATAAACTGCCGGGTCTTTCTGATCTTTACGGGTCCCAATAACCCTGATTCACGGAGATAGGTTTCGCCATCAGTTCCGTCGAATTTAATGACGTTTGTCCTGGTCAGCCTTCGGGAAGCCGGAAGTTTGGCATCGCCAATCAAACGATTGGGCCACAGGTTAACCACCTCTACTTCCAGGTCATTTATCCCTGTGCGGATAAAAGGAGTGATATTGAACCGGAAAGGAGCACTCCAGCAGACCTGCATCTGATGTCCATTGATTTTAACTGAAGCCATTTCCAGTACATTGCCCAAATCAAGGATCACCTGTTTATTCTTCACATCTTCCCGTGTCAAGGTAAACGATTTGGTATAAGTAGCTGTTCCTGAATAATATTTGATTCCCGGATCGTCAAACCTGATCCAGGATTTCAGTTCATCGATTTCTATTTTTTCCGGCCCACCCCATTTCGGATCAAAATGCAAATTCCATTTCCCTGAAAGTTCAGTTTCTTCCGGAACTTTATCCGCTTGAACCATTTCCTGTTTTCCATCAGACCAGTGTAATGTATAGGTTCCCGGCTGATAAACATCGACGATACTTTTGCCATTTTGCACATAAGGATCGATGCAGGGATTTTCAGTAGTCTCAAACTGATTGCCGGGAAACCAGTTTTTCCCGTCCTTCTGAATAGCAGTAATGTGCTTTTGTGCCTGCACCTCTTTGAAAACTACGAATAGGGAGCCTTCAGGTTCAAGGTGGAGCAGAACAACGGTTTGACCGTTTTCTTCCCGGTAGGTCAGTATTTCTTTCATTTCCCCCGTTTTCGGATCCCATAGTTGCGGAACTTTACCACTTACCCTAAAAGTGCACTCGACCTGCTCATAACGATCTGGTAAAGTAGTGAGGTATCTGAACTCAAAATCATCGATTCCCTTCCGGGCAAAACGGTTGGTAACAAAATAGACTTCTTCGGTGTCAGTACTACGATGAATGTAGTCAAGCGCCGTTTTCTCCCGGTTGCTTTTAAAAGCAAAATCAGGGTTGACATTCATTCCGGCTAACACATCATTGATATCCTGCCCCCAAATGATCCGTCCTTTGCCAACCCTGTTCTCAGTGATACTTTTCCCGTCTATTTTTCCCCATAACCGGTCAGCAATGGCTTTTAATTGGTAGTCACTTTGCGGAAACCCGGCCAGACCGGTCACCTTTTCCGGACGGGGAGAAATAACCGTCATCCCGGCATTCACAAGCAATTCCACTTTTTTCAATACTTCCAGGTCGATGGATTGTTCCGGCGCCAGCACCAGCAAACGATAGCTCATGCCATCCGGCAAAACGATTTTCCCGTCAGCAAAAGAAACCCTGTTCAGGATCACATCCTTCGAACATTTATCCCAATCGAATCCAAATTGAAGTTCAGGACATTCCTCTTTCAGAAATACAAAATTCGGAACATCATCCCCGTAATAACACAACACATCGGCCACAAACAGACCTTGCTGAAGCATATAACTGCACCTGTTCAGGTAGCTGATAAAATCTTTAGACTGCTTCCACCAGGTGACATTCGGGTTCAGGTGAGTCCCGGCAAAATATTCATTCCCCGGGAGACCGAATTCTTTGGGTGAGGAAGTAAAAATGCACCATTCAATTCGGTTGAGGCCCGAACAAAAAACACGGTCGATGTTTCTTTTCAATTCTTTGGGCGAACGTTCCCAATGCGGACCAATACTGGTGGGACCTTCTGCGGCAACAAAACGTTTACCGTTGGTATGTGCCACACAGGCACTTTGTTTTACATACAGCCGTTCGTCATCCCTGATGCGGTGAGTATTGGCTTCCGCCCAGAATTCACCATGCGGAAAATCGCTGATGGCCATTATTTTCAGTGCATCCACCGGGGCATCGTGCGGCCCGCCTGATTCAGGATGAATGCCCATTCCATACTGATGTGCAAGATCGTAAAACAATTGATAATGATATTCTCCGACACAATCACTTATGGTTTTACGGAAATCATGCAAAAAGCGGTTGGTTTCATCCCGGTTTTCAATAATCCGTCCGCTTAAAACAGGCATATACTGAGAAATGTCGTATCCTCTGAACTTTTTGAACTCTTCCGGAAAACGATTGGTCCAACTTACCA
>CAZOYZ010000105.1:6465-12861 GCA_964584045.1 uncultured Prolixibacteraceae bacterium
TACCAAACCCATTTCCCAACTGTCGGTTTGAAGAAATTTGACACTGTTCCCTGCCGACCGGGCAGCCTCAATCAACGGGATGATCACTGTTTTACTGAAAAGTCCGAAGGCTTCCGGGTTCAGGTGATCTACTGAAAGACCATCCCAACCATCGCTCGGTGTAGAAACGCGGGCACCCGTACAAGTGTAACCATACCTGATGATTATCCAATTCCCTTCAGGAGCATCCCATTCCAGCTTGCCGCTTTGAAAGTTTGAAGTCAGATCAATGATTTCATCCTTCCTGATTGCCAGTTCACTGCCAATTCCCGGGTAATCTTCTCTCAGTTCGTAAAGCGGGTAAATGCCTTTAGCTCCAAATCTCTTGTTAAACGACTTTTTAGACCAGTTCTTTATCGCTTCATCTTTAACCAGAACCCCTTCCCGCTTCGGTACGGCCTGAACCATTATATCCTTGTACATCAGTTTCTTTTCGGGCATGGGCAATTCTATACTAATCTTTTCTCCTCCAATAACTTCAATTTCAGAATATACCATTTTTTTCATGGCAAATTCAGGTGTGATTGATGGCGCACCGGGGTTCCAGCCGCTTTGCACGTTCACGCTCAGCTCAATACCCAAGCGGTCGGCTTCACGGACGGCATGCTGATAAAGTTCCATCCATGCCGGGCTCATAAAAACCGGGCCGGCAGCTGTTTTACGGGCAACGTTGTAACTGGAACTGCCACCGTCTACCAGCGCTGCTCCTCCGTATCCTTTGGCCTTCATTTCTTCCAGATCACGAGTGATCGACTCTTTTGTTGCCATGCTGTTCAGCCACCACCAATAACACCGTAGGCGTGACTCAGGTGGAGGGTTTGTAAATCCGTTTTTGAGTTGAGCATAATCAACCGTTCGGTCGGTCTGCAAGGAATAATTTGGCTGAGCCCGCAGAAACGTACAGGTCAATATAGTCGCTGCTAATAGCAAAATTTTCAACATCTTAGCCTAGATTAAAAAATAAAAATACTATAAAACAGGGACATCTTTGATAAAAGTCCCTGTCAATAAACTTGAAAGAACATTTCTCTAAGTAAGCACAAGTCGAAATAAGTCAGGACTTTGTTTAACGCAAGAAACGACTTGTATCAATGGATACTATTTGGCTATCCATCCGGGATTCTGATCCAGTTTCTCATCTTTATTCGTGTCGATAACGGTTTGTGGAATTGGCCATATGTTGTAGTTAAAAGTCAGTGTAGCCTGAGCCTCAGGCCAATACGCGAAAACTTTAATTCGATCAGTAGCAATAGTCCCGCCCATACGCAACAACGTATTCCATCGGCACTCTTCATAGACCAACTCCCTGGCACGTTCATCAAGAATGGTATTAAAGTTATCATCCATATCAGCTGCTGTTACCAGGTAACTACATTGTGACCTGGTTCTCAATAAATTGACATCGGCCGCAGCGCCAGTTTTATCTCCAAGTCGTTGTTTGGCCTCTGCCCTGAGTAGGATGGTTTCAGGAAGGCGTATAATATAATCGTCACGAAACAAGTTGCTCATATTTTCTCCATCAGCCAAGCCAGTATATTTATCGGTAAAAATCTTACATGACACCGGATAATCCATGCTTCTGTTGCTGGCGTTGGTTGTAGGATCGGCACTGCCATAATACATGACATCCCAGGGAACTATCTTAAGATAATACGGTGAGGTCGGCACATTCCCCTTAAATCTTCTTCGAAAAACGATCTCCGAGTTACGCATGTCCTGGGCCCATTTACCCACGTAAACATCGTCACGGGTATACATGGTTGGAATTATTGATGAAATACCCCGTCCACCTACTTCTTCCAACATCCCTGCCAAATGATCAACTGCGCCAGCACGGAAAACCGGGCCAAAAGCACGTGAGTAAGGTAACACCGAAGTCTTGTCTTCCATTTTATATGCTGCATAGTCAACCTGCAATGCCCAGATACACTCTCTATTACCATCCTGATAATTTACATTTCCTTCCTGGAACAAGTCCCAATATACATTTGGAATCAGTTGAAGTGTGTCCACGATTTGGCTGGGACTATAAGTTCCATTCCTGTAGATATTAATAGCCACTGACGATTCAGCTTTACGAGTACCAAACCGTGAAGCCATTAAACTATAAATTCCTCCATCGATTACTTTGTCCCCGTAAAAGACAGATTGTGAAAATGCAGATTGCGCTTCGCCGCTTTTGCCTTCGGAATCCAACTGAATACCCAGTGCCAGATAAAGTTCACAAAGGTTATGCTGGGCGGCCCCTCTTACAATACGTCCCCCGATGGTGGTAGTTTCAGGCAAATCATTCTCAATTGCCAAAAGTTCATCAATTGCAAATTGATATGTTTCAATACGGGTTGCCCGTTTAAAATCATACTTTGGAGTGGTTGTAACTTCAGTAACAATCGGCACTCCTCCAAAAAGCTCGGCAAGATTGCGATACGCAAAAGCGCGGAAAAAACGGGCTTGAGCTACTACATAGGCCTTTTCGGTGGCTGATCCCCAGGAAATCTGAGGTAATTCAGCAGCGTACAAGGCTAGATTAGCCCGAGAAATTACGTAATACCATGTGGTATAGTTTTCATAAAATATACCATTGTCTGGGTTGATGTTTCCATAATTATTGAAATTATTGCCTCTCCGGATGCTCGGAACATCATACATGTCAGTGCCATTACCTCTGAACACAAAGATCCAGCCTGTTCCACTGGGGTTTGCCCATAAAGTACGTACATGCGAATAAACCGAAGTCAATATCTGGTCAACCTGTGCTGAATTTGAAAAGGCATTGTCGACCGTATAGAATGTTTCAGGATTTTCTTTCAGAAAATCTTCATCTGAATTGCAACTAATCGTGCTTATCAGAAGCAACAAAAACCAGATATTTTTATTTATCTTTTTCATATCGAATTCATTTTACGTAAGGGTTAAAAACTAATATTTGCACCAATGGAATAGGTTGAAGGAACCGGAAAAGTGTTTTCGCCTACCGGAGTTCCGATCTCGGGATCTCCTCCTAGCCAATTGGTGATAGTTATCAAATTATTTCCACTGATAAATATTTTTAAGGTATTTATCCGCGCTGACTTCACCCACGGCTGGTTAAATGTATATGATACAGAAAGATCTTGAACCCGCGCAAATCCACGTGACTGAAGTCCCAGGAAACGACCATCTCCTGAAAAATATGCTGACGTATACTTGTTGTTCCTATTTTCCGGAGTCCAATAAGGAAAAGAAGGCCAATTGTCATTATACTGATTGACCACATATTTAGTGAAGGCTCCAACATTACTTTTTAAGAAGTGATTATTCCCACCATATACTCCGGTAATCATAACATACAGCTCCAGATTTTTGTATTTGATACTGTTACTTATATTTAACCGAAAGTTTTCTTTCGTATATCCCAGAATTTTACGGTCGGCAGCAGTAATTCCATCAACAGCATCCAAATCTTTATACCTAGGGGCACCGGGAGCAGTCCCCGTCAGAGCAATGTACTCTGTGTCATCCTCCTGAACAATGCCATCCTGTTCATATCCATATATAGCTCCCAGTGATTTTCCAATAAACAGACTGTTGGCCACATCGTCATCCTCTTTCCCGTCGCCATCATGATCTTCTCCGTATAACTTGACCAACTTGTTGTTATTCTTCCAGAAGGTCACAGAGGTATTCCAACTCAAATCCCTTGTTTTGATATTTACAGTTCTCAGTGTCAGTTCAATACCGACATTATTCACCTGTCCCATAGAAGTTTTGATCGTTTTGAACCCCGTCATCACAGGAATATTTCGAGTGAATA
Source organism: uncultured Prolixibacteraceae bacterium (assembly GCA_964584045.1). GTDB lineage: Bacteria > Bacteroidota > Bacteroidia > Bacteroidales > Prolixibacteraceae > JBCFBK01. The sequence continues at coordinate 10,298 of CAZOYZ010000105.1, forward strand.
TCTGGTCAGTGGTTTTTGAAAAATATGCATCCACATCAGCAAAAATCCGATTGTTCAACCATGCTGATTCAAATCCTGTATTCCATGCATTGGTCGTTTCCCATCCAAGGTCGGAATTTCCCAACGCATCCTGGAACAAACCATAATTTATTTTCCCCTGAGCATTGGAAAATTCATATCGACTATTACTTGAACTACCGTTCGTGATCGTCGATAGGGTTGCATAAGGACTAATACCCTGATTGCCATTTTGGCCCCATGACATTTTAAGTTTCAAATTACTAAGCGACTTAAAATTTGTCAAAAACTTTTCATTGGAGACTTTCCAGGCAACACCAAATGCAGCAAAATTGGCCCACTTTTTATTCGCACCAAAAACCGATGCGCCATCTCGACGGTAAGAAGTCGTAAAGAAATATTTATCGTTGAAAGAATAACTTGCACGGCCTAAGTAACCAATGTTAGCACCTTCTTCAACGTTCAAATCCACTTTTTGAACTGTTGCTTTATGAAGCCCCCACATGCCGAGTATAGTATTCCCATTGGCAGCAAAATTCGATCCAGTTGAATTAACCTGCTCATAACGAAGATAATCCCTAGTGGCGACCAAAGTTACTTCAAAGCTGTGCTTTTTAAATGTATTCTTATAATTCAGAATATTGTCAAATACATAGCTGGAAGTTGTGTTATTGGCAATATTCCCATTTGCATTCGTCAAAAAGCCAGCCACAGTTGCCGGTTCATATCTCGTCAAACCTTCACCTTCTTTTACGTAATAGTTTTCATTATAAAAGTTACCCGCTTGATTCTTATCCAGGTTCTGTAACAAGTTCATCGTGAAATTTAGTCCTTTTATCCATGGAATGTCAATAACCGCGTAAGCATTCAGACGAAAATTGTTCCGGATATCGCGATTATCAAGGGTTTCGTCATCAACACCCCATAACGGATTTATACGGGATTCGGTATAAGGATATTTTTCCAAATTACCCTTATCATCCCGGTACAACAAACCATAGGGGGTCATCCTTTGAGCATTTGCGATATTAGCTGCAAAACCAGAGTAGTCTCTTCTCGAATAACTGGCATCCAAACCTATTTTCAACCAGCTTGTAATGGTGGTATTAATTTTTCCTAACAATGAAATCCGGCCGAATTCATCTCCAACAATAATTCCTTTGTTGGCATTATATGAAGAAGATACATAATAATTTATGTTTTGAGCAGCCCCTGAAACCGAAATCTGGTAATCCTGAATCAACCCTGTGCGGGTTACTTCATCCATCCAGTCTACCTCTTTACCCGCTTCATAATTAGCTAACTCCTGTGGTTTCATCCAAGAGGTTGTACCCTCAGGATAAGAAGAGCGGGCGTTAGCCATCCGTATCCATTCTTCTCCTCTCATCAGTACCGGCTCATTCTGCCAACTTTGAATACCGACAGAAGTATTGAAGGTGATAACAGGCTTACCAATCTTACCTTTTTTGGTGGTAATCGCGATAACCCCATTGGCCGAACGGGATCCGTAAACTGCAGAAGAAACAGCATCCTTTAAGATATCAAAGCTGGCAATATCATTTGGATTAATGTCATTTATGCTTCCCATATAAATAACCCCATCCAATACAATCAGTGGGTTATTGCTTCCATTAATTGAATTCTGGCCGCGAATTAACATGCTGGGCTCACCTCCTGCTGTGTTGGTAGCACCGACGTTCAATCCTGAGACATTCCCTTGCAACGACTCCAGAGGATTCAGCTTTGGGAATAAAGACACGGGCGAGTCCTCCATTTTCATTGAACTCACCGCACCGGGATAATCCTGACGCTTGGCTGTACCATAACCTATTACAACAACCTCATCCAAGGCTTGATAATCTTCTTCCAAGACAATGTCAATCAATTGTTTCCCCTGAACAGGTATTTCCTGTGTTTTCATCCCAACAAATGAAAATATCAATGCGGCGTCATTCGTAACATTGTCTATGACATATATCCCGCCAATATCAGTAATGGTGCCAGTCGATGATCCCTTTATAACTACTGTCACTCCAGGCAAAGGTTCTCCCTTAGAATCGGTAACTTTTCCCGTAATTTTTGTTGCCTGCTGGCTTAGTCTTTCATTCGGCCCATTTCGGGGAGTGATCACAATATCATGATCCAGAATATAAAAACCAAGATTAGTCCCCTGCAGAATACGCTCAAGAATATCCTCGATCAAGGTATTCTCATAGTTCGCAGAAACCTTTTTCGCAGAAGGGATCTGATCGGTTTTATAAAAGAAAGTGAAGTCCGACTGCTCCTGAATGGTTCTGAAAACCTGCTCAAGCGAAGCGTCTTTCATCTTCAGATTAAGCTTTGCTTGCTGCGAGTAAACTGAGGCAGTTACCTGCATTAAAAGTACAAACGTAAAGAAGGCAGTTAGTCGCATAATTAACCAAATTTTTTGAATCATATCCTCATGCAAGGGTATGACTCCAGTTAGTTTTTTTTTCATAAATTTGTAATACTTAATGTTTAAGTTATTGATTAAAATGACTTGAACCGGAACGGGAGATGGTGGT
>CAZOYZ010000106.1:0-12759 GCA_964584045.1 uncultured Prolixibacteraceae bacterium
CTGTCCTTCTAAATAAGTTGATTCAGGGATAAATTGAGATTTTTTACAGATTGTCAGGATAATTTCCATAAATTAGGGGATAAAAACACGTGGTCAAGGCGTAAAAGTTGCGGTGTTTTTGGGATTAAAATAACCTTAATTAAAAAACGTATGAAAATAATCAATGAATTCAAGGCTTTTGCCATGAGAGGCAATGTGGTCGACATGGCTATCGGTATCATTCTGGGAGCTGCTTTCGGCAAGATCGTATCTTCCCTGGTGAATGATGTCATTATGCCTCCCATTGGACTTCTGATCGGTGGTGTTGATTTCTCCGATCTGTCAGTGGTGTTGAAACAGGCAGTTGGTGAAACTCCTGCCGTTTCCATTAACTACGGGGTATTTATTCAAATGGTGATTGATTTTCTGATTGTGGCCTTTGCTATTTTTATGGTCGTTAAAGCGATGAACTCATTGAAAAAGAAGCAGGATGCCGCTCCCGCGGCACCTCCGGCTCCCTCGAAAGAAGAGATTTTACTGACTGAAATCCGTGATTTGCTGAAAAACAAGAATATTTGATAATCTGTTATCTTTGCGGCCGGATCAAAAAGAATTCACATGCCGAACCTTTACATTATTGCCGGCTGCAACGGAGCAGGAAAGACAACGGCATCACTTACTGTCTTGCCGGAGATGCTTAATTGTCACGAGTTCCTGAACGCGGACGAAATCGCCAAAGGATTATCGCCAATCAATCCGGAACGTGCAAAGATTGAAGCCGGGAGGATCATGTTGCAAAAAGTCGACAGGCTGATGCAGAATAAACACGATTTTGCATTTGAGGCGACACTGTCGTCCAGGAATTTCGTCGAAACAATCAGGAAGGCGAAAGGATACGGATACATGACAACACTGATTTTTTTCTGGCTTGATTCGCCCGACCTGGCAATTGCGAGGGTAAAAACCAGGGTACAGGAAGGCGGGCATGATGTTCCGAATCAAGTGGTTATCCGAAGATATTTTGCCGGCTTAAAAAATTTATTTGAGCTCTACATTCCGCTCTGTGACTACTGGATGATCTTTGACAAGTCCAAACTCGCATCCGATCTGATTGCTGAAGGTTATACTTTTAAGGACGTGGATATCAAAAATTATTCTATCTTTGCAAAGATTAAATTAACAGCTCAAGATGACAAAAAAAGATAACACTGTTAGAAACAAAATTATTGAAGGGTTGGATTTAACATGTCAGAAGCTGATAAAATCAAAACAGGAAAGGGACCTGCATTTTGTAATATCTGACAGTAAAGGGAAAGTGATTCATTTGAGGGCCAAAGATCTGGAAGATTTTAATTTTAAGTTGAATTAAGTATAACTGCTTGTTGGTTTCTGCAAAAACAGTATCTTTGCACCTCGATTTATGCATGGATGGCATAGGGGTATATTCTTGAAAAATAAATTTTTGGTGTCATCAATGCGGTTTGGAAGCAGAAGAACCTGTTGTTCTTCTGAAAATAACTTAGAATGATGACATTTGAAGAAACGGGTCTGAAACCCGAACTCCTGAGCGCCATTTCGGAAATGGGCTTTGAACAACCTACACCTATCCAGGAAAAAACAATTCCGCATCTTTTAAACAGTACCGGCGATCTTGTGGCTTTGGCCCAAACCGGAACAGGGAAAACCGCCGCTTTTGGTCTGCCTATTCTCCATCACATTGACGTCGGATCAAACCAGATACAGGCATTGGTTTTGTGTCCCACCCGCGAACTCTGTCTGCAGATCACGCGCGATCTGGATTCATTTTCCAGGAATCTGAGAGGACAAAAGAATATTCCGGTTTACGGCGGCGCTGATATCCGGAAACAGATCAGCGACCTGCGCAACGGAGGCCAGATCGTCGTAGGCACGCCCGGCCGGGTAAATGACCTTATCCGCCGAAACGTATTAAACATCAGTAAGATCAGGTGGCTGGTACTGGATGAGGCCGATGAAATGCTCTCGATGGGATTTAAGGAAGAACTGGATGCCATTTTGTTAACGACTCCCGGTGATAAACAAACTTTCCTGTTTTCGGCCACCATGTCCCGCGAGATCAGGGACATGACAGAAAAATTTTTGAATCATCCCGAGGAGATCGCCGTTGGGAAACGGAATGCCGGCGCTGAGAATGTAGAGCACCATTATTATGTCGTTCATGCGAAGGATAAGTACGCGACCCTGAAGCGTATTGCCGACAACTATCCGGATTGCTATGCCATTGTCTTTTGCCGCACAAGAATAGAAACGCGCGAAGTCGCCGAAAAATTTATGGCCGACGGTTATAATGCAGATGCCCTGCACGGCGATTTGTCACAAGCTCAGCGGGACCAGGTGATGAACCGCTTCCGGACCCGCCATTTGCAGATGCTGATCGCCACCGATGTGGCAGCGCGTGGTCTGGACGTCAACGACCTGACCCATGTGATCAACTATAGTCTGCCCGATGACCCTGAAGTTTATATTCACCGCAGCGGCCGTACCGGCAGAGCGGGCAAAAGCGGTATCTCCGTATCGATCGTCCATATGCGCGAAACAGGCAGATTGAGACAGATTGAACAACTCGCCAGGAAACGTTTTCAGCGAAAAATGGTGCCGGGCGGGGAAGAGATTTGCGAAAAACAACTCATGTATTTGATCGACAAGGTGGTTCAGGTTGAGGTGAACGACTCGCGTATTGATCCTTATTTGTCTGAGATTAATAATAAATTCGCCGGGCTGAGCAGCGAGGAAATCCTTAAACGTTTTGTGTCGGTGGAATTCAACCAGTTCCTTTCCTATTATAAAGATGCGCCCGACTTGAATATCAGAGAAAAAGAAGCTACTTCAGGTCGTTCCGAAAAGAACAGGGGCGGGGCCGGTGTGAGAGTCAGTTTTTCGCGCTTGTTCGTCAATGCCGGGAAAAAGCAGAATTTAAATGCTTCGCGGTTACTCGGTCTGATCAACGACAATTTGAGAAGGAAGAATATTGAGATTGGGAAGATCGATATTCAGCGAAAATTTTCTTTTTTCGAAATCGACAGCCGTTATGAGGAAGAATTGATCAGGAGCCTGAGCAGGTCATCGGTAGACGGGCACCATCTGAAGGTTGAACGGGTAACTGGCCAGGAATGGCCGGCCCAGTTCCGTAAAAATGACAAGCGCGTCGAAAGCCGTAATTCCGGTTTCAGAAAAGTTTCGGCGAGAAGATAATTTATTTGGCAGGGATCAAAAAGAAAAGCTGCTTCATGAGTTCGATGGAGCAGCTTTTTTCAAAATCGAAAATTTGAATTGTTGCCTTTAGTGAAGTTCTTTAATCAGTTCTTCAGCCCTGTTCAAAATCTGGGTATCGTCCAGTAACACTATGCCGCCATTTGGTCCTGGTTCGATATGCATCCCGACCGATCTCCCGCGATCATAATTAGCACCTCCAAAATAGTTCCGGACGGTTTCCACATCCAGGTCGAATTCCCGCGCCAATTGCCGGATTGATCCGTCAGGCAAGCTATCCTTGATTTTGCGAAGCTCATTGAAAGTGATTTTCCTCTCCATGGCAGTAAAAATTTTATTGGTTATCATACTATGTCACAAAACTTCGTTTAAAGTTAGAATTAATAATTTAATAATGTGACGGCTCAGGGTGCCGCGGAATTAGTCTGCAGCTTTTCTTCGTCGTTTTAAAATGAATTGCAACCCGCTTGGGACTGCTGAAAGCTTGAAAGGATAAGGGCTTGGCAGGAGGAATATTCTCCTTCAAGATTCAAAATGTTTAAGAACATTTTTAACAATTTTTAATAGTTACTCAATCCCTTTTCGATACTCTCATAAATGGCCTGAAGCATCCCTGAACGGATATTCAGTTTTGCCAGGAGTAAGTTGTCACGGCTGGGATGTATTCTGTTGGTCATAAAAACAAAGAGGATCTTTTTTTTGGGGTCTGCCCAGGTGAAAGTCCCTGTAAATCCTCCGTGTCCGTAACTTTCAGGGCTGGCACCAGGGGCGGGATAGGCATTCTGTTGCCGGTACAGGTAATTGTTGATGTAAGGCTTGTCAAATCCCAGGCCCCGCCGGTTTTGGCGTTCAGGATATTGAACTTTTGTAAATTCCGAAAGAACGGCCGGACGGATATAGTTTTGTCCTCCGTAAGATCCGTTCTGAAGGTACATTTGCATGACTTTGGCAAGATCGTTTGCTGTTGAAAATAATCCGGCGTTTCCCGACACTCCGCCCAGCATGGCTGCGCCTTCGTCATGCACAAACCCCTGTATCAGCTCATTTCTGAATAAATCATCCTGTTCGGTGGGCACGATCTGGCTGACAGGAAAATGCTTATACGGGTTGTACGTCATGGTAAAGGCACCCAGAGGCCTGTAGAACGTTTTTTGCAGGTATTCTTCATAATTTTCGCCGGTCAGGTTTTCAATGACCTTCGGGAACAGGAAAAAAGGAAGATCGGAATAAACATATTTGACCTGGGTGAGCAGCCGCGAATTGCGGATCTGTTCGTATATTTTTTCCGGATAGTCTTTGTTCATGTAGAGATGCGGGGAAACCCGGATGTCGAACTGAGAGGAAGGGCGATCCTGAAAGATTTGAGGATCCAGTTGCCCGTTCTCCGTTCGTGCTTCACTCAAAAAGGAGATCCCCGATCTCAGACGTGACTGGTGGGCCAACATTTGACGCGATGTTATTCTTGCTTTATCGGTCCCTTTAAAGGCCGGCCAGTACGTGGAAAAGGGTATATCCAGCTTGAATTTTCCTTCTTCGTACAACTTCATCAAAACCGGAACCGGACCGACTATTTTTGTCAGTGAAGCGAGGTCATATAAGTGATTCTTTTCTACCGGCGTCAGTTTTTCGTAGGTTTGGTAACCGTAACATTTATGAAGAATGACATTTCCATCTTTGGCAATCAGCACCTGGCATCCGGGATAAGCTTTCTTTGTCAATCCCAGTCCGGCCAGACTGTCAATCTGGTGTTCCAGGTATACGGACGAGATTCCGGCTTCCTCGGCGAAGGTATATTTCAGCCGGAAATTTTTTTTTATACGGATGCCATCGTTCAGTCTGAACAGGTTGCTTACGTTTACAGGCAGCTTCCCGGTGACATCAATGGCCCCGAAAATTGCCTGTGCGGCCAGTTCCTGCGTCACCGTATTTTCCTGATATGTAACCAAAAGGGCATCCGTAAAATCGATGTCTGTCATATGATTTAACGCATACGGATTTCCAAACAGCGCGATGATCCGTATCTTTTTTTTTGTTTTACGGATAAAATCGGATATAGAGACGTCGGTACCATACTGTCCGGCAGGAGAAAGATTTAGCTGGTGAATCCCGCAAATCAGTAAATTATAGGGGGCCAGCAATTTGATCAGACGATCAACTTCCTGTGATGTCGCATTTTCTTTCAGGTAAAAAAAGTCGGGGTTTATGTAGCGGGCGGTCATTTTCTGGAAGGCTGTTTCCGTGGTGGTTCCGATAGCGACCACGGCTGCTTTCAGCGTATCCAGTCTTTGAACCGGGAGCAGGTTGTTGTGATTTCTCAGCAATGTGAGCGATTGCTCATGAAGCAATCGTTGGGTCAGACGGAAACGTGGATCGGCAAGGACCTTTTCCGGTTCCCCCGGTGAAGTTGCTCTTTTGCCGTCACCCTTTGCATCTGTCCATCTCTTTGCAGCCAGTATTTTCCGGCATTTTCGATCAATTTCTTCCCTGGTGATTCTCCCTTGCCTGACAGCTTCTATAACAGCCTTTATGGCTTCCGGAAGATTGGGAACGATCTCGACCATGTCGTTCCCTGCCTGAAGGGCCGTGACAACGGCTTCACCTGAACCGAACTGTTTACCTACTCCCTGCATATTCATCGCATCAGTGATGATAAGACCCTGAAATCCGAACTGATCAATTAACAGGTTTTTGATCGTCCGGTGCGAAAGTGACGACGGGAGCGAAGGGTCCAGGGCGGGCATGAGCAGGTGGGCGGTCATGATACCTCCTATGCCGTTCCGCACCAGTTGCCTGAAAGGATACAGCTCCGTGCGGTTCAGGCTCGCTGAATCTTTTCGTATAACAGGCAGGTCGAAGTGAGAATCCGAGCGGGTATCACCGTGTCCGGGATAATGTTTGGCTACAGCCAAAACACCGGCATCCTGCATGCCTTTGGCATAAAACCATGCTTTTTGAGCTACTTTCGCAGGATCTTCACCGAAACTGCGGTAGTTGATCACCGGATTGTTCGGATTGTTATTTACATCGGCCACAGGCGCGAAGTTGACATGAACACCCAGTTTTTTGAGCTGAATTCCCACTTCATATCCCATCCTGTAAATCAGCGAATCATGCAGAATGGCCCCGAGTGCCATTTGTACCGGGTAACGGGGAGTGCCTTTTAACCGGAACGCGGGCCCCCATTCCGCATCCATGGCGATCAGCAGCGGGATTTTGCTTTCCTGCTGAAGCCGCTTAGCCAGATTGATCTGACCAGTCGCTGTTCCCTGCATGAAAATAACCCCGCCTACTTCGTAGTTTTTGATGTGGTCCAGCAGTTCGGCCGGTGGCGCACTCTCCTTGCCGTATGCCTGAACCATAAATAATTGACCAATTTTTTGTTCGGTCGTGAGTTGTGTCAACACGGAATCAACCCAGTGATCATGGAGGTAATTCAGGAAGGCAGGATTTTCCTGTGCAACGCTGTAAAAATCGCCGGATAGCAGTATCAATAACAGAATAACCAATTCTCTCGACAGGTACTTCATGATCTTTCAATGAGTCTGTAAAAATAGGAAAGATTGCCCGGATAGCTAAAAAATTGTGATCTCATTTTATCCGGTTTTTCTTAACTTCGTGACAATAAAAAAAATAAGATGCGTCGTAATCCCCTGATCATATTGTGTGTCATTTTTGTCATGAAGGTCTCCGCTCAAGCGGTAAGGCCCGGTGCAGAGCGTCCGGAAATTTACCTTTCCCTGGTACGTAACAAAAAGGTGGCGCTTGTAGCAAATCACACTTCACGCACCGCAGACCGGCATTTGCTTGATTTCTTACTGGAGAACCGGGTTACCGTAAAAAAAGTATTTTGTCCGGAGCATGGCTTCCGTGGTAATGCTGATGCCGGCGCCAAAATTGATGATCAGATTGATCCGTCTACGGGGTTGCCTGTGATTTCGCTGTATGGAAAGAACAGGAAGCCCACAAAAGATCAAATGAGGGGAATAGATGTGGTACTGTTTGATCTTCAGGACGTCGGGGTCCGGTTCTATACCTATCTGAGCACCATGCACTACGTCATGGAAGCATGTGCCGAAATGAATATTCCGCTTGTGATCCTGGACAGGCCGAATCCGAACGGTGATTATATTGCCGGCCCGGTTTTAACGCCTGAATTCCGTTCTTTCGTAGGAATGGAGCCAATACCCGTTGTTCACGGATGTACACTGGGTGAGCTGGCCGGAATGATCAACGGCGAAGGATGGCTGAACGATGACCTGATCTGTCAGGTTACCGTGGTACCGGTAGAAAATTATACCCACCAAACGAAATATTCACTACCTCTCAAACCTTCGCCAAACTTGCCGAATGACGTGGCAGTCAGGCTCTATCCCTCATTGTGCTTTTTTGAAGCTACCTACGTGAGCATCGGACGCGGGACTCTTTTCCCGTTTCAGGTTATTGGTTACCCGGACCCGTCGATGGGTCATTTCATGTTCACTCCCGAAAGTGTTCCGGGAGCCAAAGATCCGCTGCAAAAAGGGAAGGTCTGTTACGGGGATGATCTGCGAACTGCGGATACTGACAGCCAGTTCAGCCTCAGCTATTTTTCGCTGTATTATCACAAATTCAGGGATGAAAAGGATTTTCTCAGCTCGGAGCGGTGGTTTAATTTACTGGCCGGCACCGATCAGGTGCTGAAAGATATCCGCGCCGGAAAGACCTTGGATGCCATCGAGGCATCCTGGAAAGACGATCTGGAAAAATATGCCGAAATCCGACTCCATTATTTGTTATATCCGGAGTAGATATCCGTCTTTTAATAAAAACAGGCAATCCTGTAAAAGCAGGAAGAAGTTACGTTTTGGTTAAAAGTTTGTGAATTTGACGGGAGAAAAGTAAAAAAAGTCATGCCGGGTTCCGTTTTTTTTATAAAAAATGTTAAAATTTGTGAAAATCATTTCTTAAATTTATCGACATTAAGGGAAAATAGCTGGCCAGGAATCATGAGAACGAGCATTTCTATACTCATTGTTATCATGTTATTGATTAATGTGGTTTCCTGCGAGGATGAGAAGTATGTTTCTTCTTCGGATGTAAAACTTGGTTTTTCAGTAAACACGATTCATTTTGACACCGTTTTTCCCGCGATTGGATCGGCCACACAGCATCTGAAAGTTTATAACCAATATGATCAAAAGTTGTTGATTTCCAATATCAGGCTTGCCTCAGGCAAAAAATCCGGGTTTAAGCTGAATATAAACGGAGTGGCCGCGGGCGAGCTTTTTGATGTTGAAATCCCTCCTCACGACAGCATTTACATTTTCGTTGAGGTAGCCCTCGATCCGGGAGATGAACATTTACCTTTTGTCGTGAAGGATTCCATTGAATTTATTACCAACGATAACTTTCAGGATGTGGATCTGATGGCCTGGGGCCAGGATGTGGTTCTTGTGCGGAGCAACATTACCGGCAATACGACCTGGACGTCTGAGAAACCTTATTTGGTGAACTCCGGTGTTCGTGTTGAAAGAGGTGCTGTTTTAAACATTGGTCCCGGTACACATGTTTATTTTCATAACGGAACGGGACTGCATGTCAGGGGTAAAGTGGTCGCCGAAGGCACATCCTCATTACCCATTATCTTTCAGGGAGACCGGTTGGACGATATGTACAGGAACGTGCCGAACCAGTGGAACGGGATTCTTTTGCTTTCAGGAAGTCAGGATAATGTATTCAATCATGTCGAGATTAAAAATGCGAACATCGGACTACAGGTAGGCACCATTGAGAATGAAGGATCGGCTTCAGTGGTTGTAGCCAACTCCAGGATCTGCAATCACTCCTACGCCGGGATCTTTGCGCTGAAGTCGAAAATAAGGGCTTACAATATCTTAATTGCGAATTACGGGCTTTATGGCGCCGCATTGCTGGTCGGCGGTGAGTATGAATTTTACCACACGACCATCGCCGGTTACAAAGAAGAATTTTCACCCGAGGTCCGCACTACTTCATCACTCATGTTGTCCGATCATGTGATCGTCGACAGCAATGATGAGAGCGTGACTTACACGGGCGATTTAAACAAAGCTTATTTTGCCAACAGCATCGTGACCGGCGATGTGGCCGGGGGAAATGAGGTAGAATTGGCAAAATCGGGTGATGCTGTTTTTAATTTCAGATTCGACCACTGTCTGTTACAGCTAAACGATACATTTAACGTATCTGCCACCAACCATTACAATAAGATCCTGAAAGGCCTGGATCCGAAATTTAAAGATCCGCGCAGGGAATTAAATTTTGAGCTGGATTCACTCAGCCCTGCCAAAGATGCCGGTTCACCCGAATTTTCCGCCCTGTTTCCTTTTGACCTGTTGAATCAAAGCCGTACCGGCGATGCTGCTCCTGATCTGGGTGCCTATGAGCGGACTGGAAAAAAATCTGAATAGGCTGAAGGTGACGATCATGTGTTTCCTTCCTGTCGTTTTGTCAGGGCAGGAAACCATACGCTCCGGTGAGTTAAATGTGATTTTTTATAACACAGAGAACTTTTTTGACATTCAGGATGATCCCCTTACTGCCGATGAGGAGTTTTTACCCCGGGGCAGCCGGAACTGGAATAAGACCCGCTTTGAAAGGAAAAAGAACGATATCGCCAAAGTCATTGTCACTTCCTGCGGATTTAATGTTCCGGCTATCGTCGGGCTGGCCGAAGTGGAAAACCTGTTTGTCCTCGAAAGTCTGACGGGCACGGCATCTCTGTCAAAATACGCCTATCACGTCATCCATAAAGAATCACCCGACGAGCGTGGAATTGACGTGGCGCTCCTTTATCGTCCCGACGTGGTCAGGCCATGCCGGTATACCTGCTTCCCGTTAACAGATCACGAAGGCCATACGATGCCTTCCAGGGAAATCCTTTATGCGTGTTTTGCGGTTGTTCCTGACGATACCCTTCATGTTTTTTTCAATCACTGGCCGTCACGTTACAGCGGGCAGGCAGAAACTGAGCCGCAAAGAATGATCGCTGCACAGACATTACGACGACAGGTGGAAATTCTCCTGAAAACAAAAAAATCTCCCGCCATCGTGATCATGGGCGACTTTAATGATCAGCCGCAAAATAAAAGCCTCACACAAGGGCTGCGTGTAAAAAATGCAGACCATCCCGGGCAGCCGGGGGAGCTTATTAACCTTTCTGCAAAATGGCTGCCTGCAGGAACCATGAAATACCGGCAAAGCTGGTATATCTTCGATCAGGTGATCATCTCCGATTTTTTATTGGGTAACGGTCGTCTTTACACGACTTTTGACCATGCGACGATCGTTTCCGACGCATTTCTTCTGGAGGATGATCCCCGCTTTAAAGGGACAAGACCTTTTCGTACGTACCAGGGATACCGTTATCACGGGGGGATCAGCGATCACCTTCCTGTCAGGTTAAAACTGGAACTGAAGCAAAAATAAAAGGTTTGAGCTTTGTGCCTGACTGTTTGAAGCTTTGCCGTCGTTGCTGTTGTTGCCGTTGTTATCCGCAGCTGCCGGCCGCCGGGCAGTTCATCGATATATCTGCAATCGTTAATCGCAGATCTTCCGGTCTCCGTTTTCCGTTTTCCGGTCTCCGTTTTTCACCGGTTCGAGCCCCATCTCCTTTGCTTTCTCCAGCATCAAACGGAAAGCTTCTTCATGGTCATTGCGGATCTCTCCTTCAAGAATAGCTTCTTTGATGGCCGTTTTTATGATCCCGATTTCCTTGCCCGGAGGCAGTGCGAATACCTTCATGATCTCTTCGCCCGAAACCGGCGGCTGAAAATTCCGGATATGATCGCGCTCTTCAAGATCTTTCAGCTTTTCACGTACCAGTCTGAAGTTTTTCAGGTGCCGGTTTACCTTATCCCGGTTTTTGGAAGTGATGTCGGCCTCACAAAGGGTCATTAAGTCATCGATATCATCTCCTGCCTCAAACAACAGCCGCCGGACAGCCGAGTCGGTCACCTCTTCTTCCGACAGAACAATAGGCCGCATGTGCAGGGAAACTATCTTTTGCACGTACTTCATCTTTTCATTCATGGGAAGCTTCATCTTTCTGAAAAGACCGGGGATCATTTTTTCCCCGACATGGTTGTGACCGTAGAAAGTCCATCCGGCATTCGGGATAAAACGTTTCGTGCGGGGCTTTGCGATATCGTGTAACAAGGCAGCCCACCGCAGCCACAGATTGTTCGTATACGGACAGATCCGGTCGAGAACTTCCAGCGTGTGCAGAAAGTTGTCTTTATGGGCAATCCCGTTTATTTCTTCAACTCCCTTCATACGATGAAGTTCAGGAAAAATGATCTCAAGCAGACCTGTTTCATCCAACAGCAGGAACCCTTTTGAAGGCGTTTCTGTCATGATCATCTTATTCAGTTCGTCCATGATCCGCTCCCTGGAGACAATCTGAATGCGGTTTTTGTTGGCCGAAATGGCTTCCAGGGTAGCTTTCTGAATGGTAAAACCGAGTTGGGTGGCGAAACGAACAGCCCGCATCATCCGTAACGGATCGTCCGAGAACGTGATCCCCGGCTCGAGCGGCGTGCGGATGATCTTACTGTTCAGATCGCTGATCCCGTTAAACGGATCGACCAACTCCCCCCAACGGGAACTGTTTAAGCAAAGAGCGAGCGCATTGATCGTAAAATCTCGTCTTTTCTGATCATCTTCCAGGGTGCCGTCCTCAACAACCGGCTTGCGTGAATCCAGGTGATAGGATTCTTTTCGCGCGCCCACAAATTCAATTTCAAGATGTCCCCATCTGACCATCGCTGTGCCAAAAGTTTTAAATACGTTCACTGCTGTCCCGGCACCCAAACGGCCTGCCACCTTTTTCGCAAGCTCGATGCCGCTTCCAAGAGTTACAATGTCAATATCTTCCGACTGACGATGCAGGAACAGATCCCTCACAAAACCACCAATCACAAAACAAGATTGCCCCAGTCGATCTGCTTCTTCCGAAATAATGGTAAATATGGGGTTTTTTAAATGCTTCTTCATGGAATAAATGTGCCACTTTGTTTAAAACCGTGACAAAATTACAATTATTTTAGAGGAAAAGGCCTGGCAAAAGGCAGATTTGAAATGGCATGAATATTGATATGAAGATATTAATAAATTTATATATTTGCATAATTAAAAAATACAGCTATGTTGGAACATTTAACCAAGGAAACATTCAAAGAGAAAGTTTTCAATTATGAGCAAAATAAGGAGTGGAAATATGAGGGTAACACTCCCTGTCTGATCGACTTTTATGCCGACTGGTGTGGTCCCTGCAAAATGGTGGCACCTATTCTGGAAGACCTTCAGCGGGAATACGGGGATTCGCTCAGAATTTATAAGGTCAACACGGAAGATCAGCGGGAACTGGCTTCCATGTTCGGTATTCAAAGTATTCCGTCATTATTGTTTGTCCCGGTTGACGGGCAGCCGCAGATGGCCATGGGAGCGTTGCCTAAATCAACTTTTGAGCAGGCTATTGCCGACGTCCTGAAAGTGACGAAGCCGGTAAACTGA
>CAZOYZ010000107.1:0-10457 GCA_964584045.1 uncultured Prolixibacteraceae bacterium
TGATGAAAAAGTGTCCGGACATTGTCCAATTTTTACGTCCTCAATCATTATTAGGTATAACGCAGCAAAAAACAAAACCAGAGAGCTAAGCCGCTTATACAGATAAAAAACCGAATGTATCACAGAACCAACAAAGCAAACGGAAATCCGCGAAAGCGGGCTCTATGATGCAACTTAAAATTATACAGGATGAAAAAAGTAATTTATTTTTTATTTATCATGAGCACTTCAAACATCTATTCACAGGAGTTTTTAAACCCTGAGCCATTATTTGATCCGGCGCCATATGGGTTTTCGCATGTAGCAATTATCCCCCCTGACACCAGGTTGATATTCGTTGCGGGCCAAGGAGGAGAAGAAAACAGTGAGGGAAAGCTAAGTTCCGGGTTTCAGGTACAGGTGCGGCATGCACTGCAGAATATTCAATATGCTCTGAAATCGCAGGGATTGGATATGAATTCCGTCGTAAAAGTGACAACATTGGTAGTAAACCATGATGCCGAAAAACTTCAGATCATCGTGGAAGAATTTAAAAGAATTTGGCCAAACGGGAATTTCCCGGTCAATACGCTTATTCCGGTACCCCGCCTGGCACTTGACAACATGCAGATTGAAATTGACGCGACCGCTGTTTCAATGAGAAAAGACTAAAAGGAATATTTGTGTCAGGGACATCCGTCACTTTTGATGCGTCCCGGTTTTATTCCGGTAATCAATGACGATGCCATTGACCAGCGCCTGTTCATCCCGGTATGAAATTTCTCCGCCGGAAGGAACCACGACAATGACCAGGGGTTGCTTCGCATCGATCGTAAAAGCGGATGTCCCGGACAGGTTCTTTTTGATAAACGTATGGGAGATAGCCTCATAAAGATCGACCTTTTGGCTGCCGACTGCTATTTCAACGTTTTTGGATTGGTCGAACGGATTATAGTACAAAAAAGAAGGGTATGCGGGTTCCCGGTAAAAATCACAGGCCAGCAGGTCCAGTTGGAGAATGCCTTCCACATTCGTCGTGTCGATGATGCTCCCGAAGATCCCGGCATGGGCGCTCCCGTATACACTGAACTGGCTTGCGGGCGGGTTTTCTCCCTGTACCCAGTTCGGACCGTCACCCTGAGCCACCGGCGCCTGCAGATGTCGGTATTCCTCGTAACCGGACGATTTTGTCAATCCCTCGTAACCGATCACGCCTTTTGTCACGTGCTTCTGTTCAGGAATGGTTTGATGATCGTCCGGTATCTCATACGGATAAAATAAACGGGCGGCGTTGGCGGCATTCAGCATCCACTTCCCGACGACCCGTGCCCAGGCAGGATCATAGCGGACCATCGGGACCAGTGCCCAGGCCACGTCAAAGGTGTTCATCAGAAAGGCATATCCCCCATGATCGCTGGTACTTCCAACCAGCCCCGATACATCATACCCGTTCCAGTTGTCAGCCAGCACACCCCACCCGGTCCGGCATTCTGCATCACCATTGAACGTCCACTCCATGATCTGCCGAAAATCATAATCCGTGCCTTCCTCTGCATTTAAACGGGCAGCCACATAAGCGCCAAACGGCATCAGGATCTCGTAAAAGGTATTTTTTGGCTGTCCCAGCAATGCTTCCAGGGCTGACTTCGCCCCGGCCAGGTAACGCCGATCGCCAAACCGCTTATAAGCGGCATAAAGGACATAAGCATGGCCGGCCGCCGCATCCTGCTGATGACAAATCCAGTTTTCCTGAGGCGTCAGTTCGGCATAATTGAAAAAAGTATGGTCGTAGTTCCCGTTCAGCACCGAGTCGGCCTGGCAAAACTTTTCTGCAACAGCCCGGAGAATGGGTTCAGCGGTCTTCTCATCAGGATAAAAGCTGCAAACCGCGTAGTACAGCATATTGGGAAAAACGTCGTACCACCAGTCCCTGCCGTACCCGCCTCCCAGCAGCGCAACTTCAGGACAGGTGTTGTTCATGACGATATTCCATTTCGTATCGGCATTAAAATAATTCCGCAACATATTGACGTAGTTCACCCCCTGTTGATCGGATTTATCAATACCAACCAGTGAAGCTCCCAAAACAGCTCCGATCGTTGCCAGCGACTCATGGAACAGGCCTCCGTTCCGGTCCGGTCCCTGCCTGACATCCCCAATGGCCGTATACAGGCCAAAGGTTTCCTGATCAAAGTTCTTTCGTGAACCGTCTATCCAGATCAATGGCCAGTATTCGCCTGTCTGTCCCGGATCAAAGACCAGCCGGTCAAACTGCAGGGCCTTTTCTTTCCAGTCAAGCATCCTGTAGGGCTGCGGAAAACCGGACATCTGTTCCACGCGGGCAAGACTCAACTGTTCAACCGGCGGTGACTGAAGCTGTTTAGGAGCCTGACTGCATGAATTGATTAACAGGATCATCAGAATGGACAAAATGGTTCTCATGGTTGCATATTTTTAGCGGTTGATAAAATATCCCTGGCTACAAAAATCGAAATTAACTGAAGGAGAGCAATAATCAAAAGCGCATATTTCAAGGCAAAGTCCTCGGTGATCAGATAGGTCATCACGATAAACAATCCGCATCCGAATAACCGGCCAATATATAATCCGAATTCATGATTCAGGAAATAGGAAAACTCGTTCCGTTTTTCAATCGCAGCGACCAGGTCGATCACTTTTAACTGGATCGGGAAATAGGCCACGTCGAGCAAAGGACGGGCTATAATGAGGCAAAGCATGAACAGGATCACCCCCAGGGATGAATAAAGTCCCGCATTGACAAAGGCACCCGCTGCAAAGAGGATCAGGCCAATGGAAAAAATATAGATTCTGTGGCGGGGCTTTGAGACCCGCCCGATCACATAAAGCACTATTGCCGACACCACAGCCCCGATCGCCTGAACCGTTCCCAGCACATTCTCGTCCCCGACCAGCTTCATGATCAGCATGGCCGGGGCCGTGACGATGTAGCCTTGCGCAAGTCCTTTCAGCACAGAAAGCCGGATCATTTTATTCCAAAGGCCGTGGAACCGGAAAAAGATGAATTTCTCCTGTCTGGGATTCACAAAGCGCCCCTTGTTCACATAGATCGCGGCAATGATGGTCAGAATGAAGACCAGCGCGGTCACGATCTGATATGCCCGGTTGATGTTTCCCGAAAACCAGTTCGACTGTTGGGTGGCTCCGATAAAAACGCCCACCAGATAGGGAACAATCACGGCCGTAATCGTATAGAAAAAAGTCTCAAGACCATAGTAGTAATTCCGGTTTTGATCGCTGGTCGACTCCAGCGCGAGAAAATCGCGGTTGGCCCAAAAAAAGCCATACGAGATCCCCATGATCAGTCCGGCAAGGCCGATGCCGGTGATGTCCAGCTCATCCAGCATCATCATCGCCGTCATCGAGATTCCGCTCAGCAACATCCCAAAGGAATACAACCAGGCGATTTTTATTTTACGCAGCAGGTATCCGTTAATCGCGAAGGTGACAGGGATACCTGTATACAGCGCCAACTGAAAAATAACGACCAGCCTGGCTTCCTGAGAGTTTCGCATGATATAGGCGCCAATAAACAGTTCAATGATGGGCAGTACCAGCGAGTAGATCAGGTTGGTGATCAGTAACACCCTCATGTTGTGAGGGTAAGAGAGAAAAACGTGGTATTCCTTCTTCAATTTGTTGATCATAATCTAGCTCAATAGATCGTTAAACTCTTAAATAAAAGTTATGGTCTTCTTTGCATTTAAAATGTTTGCAGGATTTTCTGAATGGATAGCTTTGCCATGCAGATCACCTCGTCCGAAGCTCCGTAGTAAAGTGTAAGGTCATCCCCGTCGACCACGTGTCCGTTGGTGAAAATGACATTCCCGAAGAAGCCCGTCTTCTCATAATCCATGAGGGGTTCCATGATGGGCTCTTCAGAGCGGGCAATGACCCGGTAAGGATCCTTCGGATCGAGTAAAAGCGCTCCCAGGCAATACCGGTTGTTCTCATCCGCCCCGTGATAAATTTCGAGCCAACCCTGTTCGGTGCGAATGGGAGAGGCGCCGGCCCCGATCCGGACGCTGTCCCATTTGCCTTTCCTTGTCCGGGCAAGACAGCGATGCCCTCCCCAGTGGACGCCGTCGGGCGACGTGGCCGCCCAAATATAATTCCCTCCCAGTTCCGGACTGCTTGGACGATGCAACGCAAAAAAATGTCCGTTTATCTTTTCTTCAAATAAGGTGCAATCCTTATTGTGTGGACAAAAGATAAGCCCCTGGTGCTCAAAATCCCTCCAGTTCTTTGTCGTGCGCATCCCAACGGCGACGCCTGCTTCCGAGACGGCTGTATAGGTCAGGTAATACGTGTCGCCGAAGCGGGCGACACGGCAATCTTCAATCCCATACGATTCATGTTCCCCGACACCTGTGAGGCGTGAAAATCCTTCCGGTTCATAAAAGTCCTCTCCGTTGTCGCTGCATACCAGGCGCAGGTGGGAAAGCGTGGTCAGGTAATCCTGCCCTTTGTACCTGATCACCCGGGGATCGGAAAGATCAAGGTCCGGATGATCATTGTAAAACTGAAGAATTTTTACCTTTCCACGCCTGCTCAAAACGGGAATGCTGGTCATTCCTTCCTGCTGAACAGGGCGTTCCGCCACACGAAGCAACAAAAATATTTTTCCGTCAAACCTGAAAACTCCCGGATTAAGCAGGCATGCAATGTGCATGCTTTCACAACTCGGCTTCATCTGCGCCGGGTAAAGGATCGGGTTTTTTCCGGAGCGTACCGCAATATCCATCTTTAATAACCTGTATTCTGGGTGATCGTGCCACCCGATTTATCAATCTCTCCCTGGGGAACCGGATACAAGGCATGATGATCCTGGAATCCGCGGGGACCTAACACTTGTTTGGCTATTCCCCATCGCTTCAAATCATTGAAGCGATGAGATTCAAAGCCAAATTCCACCCGCCTTTCATGGATCAGCCAATTCATGGCCATGGACTGATCGTTGGTATTGACATTCCTGTCGGGCAGGGTTCCCGGAGGAGGAACCGTTCCGTTGGCGGCCACTGAATTACGGGCCCTCTGCCGGATGCTGTTGATGATCGAAATGCCCTGCGGTAAACTGCCTGTTTTCAGAGAAGCCTCTGCTTTCCAGAGAAGAGCATCTGCAAACCGGATATATATTTTATTACTTGGTGAATCGTCATTCCCTTTCCCTGAGCCGTCTGTCGTTCCCAAAAGTTTATTGACATTTTGATTTGCCACGTCTACCGTGTATAACAGTCTGGGATCGTTGACCTCAAACTCCTGCAGGAAATTGGCTTCCGGGGCGACAAATCCCCATCCCAGCAAGGCGCATAAACCATTCCCCTTCCGCGGCGTTTGCGCTTCCTGATGATCATAACAGAAGATGACTTCGTCTTCCTGAAATTCTTTAGTGATATCAAAGCTGTCAAAGTAATTGGCGTTGAGCTGATAATATCCCAGTCCTTCCAGTTCGGTGACCCGGTCGATCACTTCCTGCCACTGTTCCTGAAACAAAGCGACTTTTGCCTGTAGCGCGATGACCGCTCCTTTTGAAACTCTCCATTTCTCTGTGTCGGACGAATACTTGCTGCCCGGCAACAACCCTTTTGCATTTCCCAGATCATCGCTGATCTGTTGCCACACCGCTGCCTGACCGGTCCTCACTGCCACCTCATAAGCTTCTTCAAACGAAGCAAGCGGCTTTAGCAGGAGCGGAACATCGCCGAAAATGGTCACGAGGTCGAAATAATAAAAAGCCCTCAGAAAATAAGACTCACCCAGCAACCGGTTTTGTAAGGCGTCGTCCAGATTGAGCTTGCCCATCATCTCCTCATCGGTCAGGTAGCTGATAGCCGTATTTGCCCTGGCTATTCCTTCATAATCATAGCTCCATGTTCCGTTAAAGCCTCCGTTTGAAGCGATGAAGCTAAAATTGTTGAACTGATCCATCCATGCCTGGTCTCCGTCAGGATTCCATTTTTTCTGCATATCGTCCGAGGCGATGTCCTGAAGGATAAAATCGTTCCGGGTCACGATCCCGTCATCCCATCCCCATTCGCCAATGATGTTCAGGGTTCCTGAAAGCAACTGGTAGGCCGATGTAACCGAGTATCTGACACTGGTCGCTGTCGGTTCCAGGTTAACCTGTTCAGGGGTGAGCAGTCCAATCGGATCTTTGGTCAGGTAATCATCACAATTGGTCAGCGAAACCATCAGGGTTACAACAACTGCTATTTTTGATAATGACTTCATTTTGAATCTTTTAAAGGTTTAATTAAAAATTGATGTTGACACCCGCGAGGAATGACCTTGCCTGGGGATAGGTCCCCATGTCCATCAGGTCGGTCGATTCCGGGTCAAGGCCGCTGTAGCCGGTCAGGGTAAACACATTCTGGGCCGAAAGATAAAGCCGGATGCGGTTGATCCCGAATTTGGAAAAGTTGTCAAAGGTGTATCCCACTTCTACATTCTTAAGTCTGAAGTAGGAGGCATCTTCCACAAAAATACTGGAGACCTTGCTGCTGCCGTTATCGGTAAAACTTACCCGGGGCCTGCTGTTGGTTGAACCTTCTCCGTCCCAGCTATCAAGGATCCCCGTCGTATAATTGAACGGACGGGTATCATAATCCACGATCTTCTTGGAATCGTTATACCGGTCCACCTTTCCTACGCCCTGGAAAAGCAATGCAAAATCGAATCCTTTGTACTCGCCCGAAAAATTAATCCCATAAATCAGTCCGGGATTCGGATCACCGATAAAATCCCGGTCATTATCATCGATCTTTCCGTCCGTGTTCAGATCTTTAAACCGGATATCGCCTGGTACTACGGTCGGGTTGGTCGTATTGTGAAGATGGGTGTTGATCTCGTTCTGATTTTGATAGACCCCTTCAAACACATATCCGTAATAAGCATTCAAAGGGTGACCGACTTCTGTCCGGCTGACTTGCCCGATGATGCTCGGAAGATTCGGGTGTAGTTTTTCTACGTTATTTTTGACCGTTGCGAGATTCGCATTGATGTGATACCTGAATTCATGCTCACTGTTTTTAAACGTGATCCCAAATTCAAAACCCTTGTTACTCACTTCACCGGCGTTCACAATGGTAGGCTGAACATCTCCCACTAACTTAGGCAGTGAGATCGGCAACAGGATATCGGTGGTGTTTTTCCCGAAATAGTCGACCGACAGATAAATTCGGTTCTTCAGGATCCCGGCATCCAATCCGTAGTTGTACTGGGTTGTTGTTTCCCATTTCAGATCCGGGTTCCCGTACCGCGAGATCAGATACCGGTCACCATCCTTACGGATCAGTGTCAGAAAGGCGTAATTGTCAATTTCTTGATTTCCCAACTGTCCTACACTTGCCCGCAGTTTCAGGTCTGAGAGCCAATCCATCTGTTCCATGAATTTTTCCTCCGAAATCTTCCAGCCGGCAGACACCGACGGGAAATAGCCCCACCGGTTATTTTCGGCAAACCTGGAAGATGCATCAGCCCTGAAATTGGCCGTAACCATGTATTTCGAGTCATACACATAGGTTGCCGTGGCAAAAAAGGATAACAAGGCCCATTCCGAACCCGATCCGCCATTCCAGAGATCCTGTTCCGTACTTCCGAAATCAATATAACGGAATTTGTCCGTGTCATATTCATACCTTTTTCTGGACGCACTGAGCGAAGACTCATAGTTATTGATGAATTCACTCCCGATCAAGGCATTCAGGGAATGTTTTTCAATCGTCTTCATATAATTCAGGGTGTTGTTCCAGGTGAGGGTAAATGCTTCGCTTCTGGACTCGTCCAGGCCGTTGGGCCTGTTTTGGCGTCCGGTTCCCTGATCGACTTCACTCCCGCCACCGTCATCATCGCCAAAATTCCTGTAGAAAGCTTTGTTGTGGTAAAAGTTCAGATCAACTCCGACATTGGTCCTGAGCTTTAAAGATTTGTCCTGCAAAAAAGCATACTCCGCATACAGATTACCGAATGTTTTGTAGTGGGAACGTTCGTCGTCGGTGAAATAAGCCAGCGCCACCGGGTTTTGCGTCCATTCATATTTATCGCTTTCCCAGCCGCCGGTATCCCGGTTGTTATGTTTATAAAAAGGAAGGTCTGTAAACGGATCCTTCTCCGACCAGGTCGGATCATTCTCATTTTTATAGACGGACAGCACGGGAGGCCTTAGCAAAGCATGCCTGATAATCCCGGGTGTATCGCCTTTGGACGACAATTTATCCTGGACGGCATAAGAAAGCTGAAGATTTGTCCCGATCTTCAACCGGTCGGTCAGATCCGCATTGATATTGGTCCTGAAGTTATAACGTTGGTACTTGTCATTATCATAAACCACAATGCCATTCTGATCATAATAGCCTGCCGACAACAGGTATTGCAGTTTTTCGTTCCCTCCGCTGGCCGTGAGCTGGATATTCCGGGAATAACCTGCTTCAAACACTTCATCCAGCCAGTCGGTATCGGCAAAGTCAGATCTTCCCTTGTCGGGCGTATAAGGATTGGTGCCCCCATATCCGGCGTTATTCCAGGCCTTTTCAACCACGTCCATATACTGATCCGCATTCAGCATTTTGGGAAGATTCACGGCATGTTGGATCCCCTGGTAGTAATTGACGTCAAGTGATGATTTCCCGATTTTACCGCTTTTTGTCGTGATGATGATCACGCCGGCCGAAGCTCTTGAACCGTAGATCGCAGCCGCAGAGGCATCTTTCAGGACGGTCATGGACTGGATATCGGATGGGTTCAGGAACGTCAGCTCGCGGGTAGGAACACCATCGACAATGTACAACGGGTTATTGTTGCCGATCGTCCCTTCACCCCGGATCCGGATGTTGATCTCATCGCCCGGGGCTCCGGTACTTTGAGTGACCTGGACCCCTGCTACCTGGCCCTGAAGGGCCTGTGATAATTCGGCTACCCTGCGTTTGCTCATGTCATCCACATTGACCGGTGAGACTGCACCGGTGAGGGTTGATTTCTTTTGCGTGGAATATCCCACGACAAGGACTTCACTGATCTCTTCAGTCCCGGATTTCAGGATCACATTCAGTGTCGTTTTCCCTTCCAAAGGGATGGTCACCGACTGAAACCCTACAAATGAAAATTGCAACTGCACGGAAGCATCGGGAACCTGAAGGGAAAAACGTCCTTCCACATCAGTGATCGTTCCAACGGAAGTACCGGGTATGACGACCGATACACCCGGCAAGGTAACTCCCTCTTCATCAGAGACCGTTCCTGTGACAGTTACCTGTCCAAGGACATTTTCTGACAGAAAAAGAAATACAAGTCCGGCGATCCCTTTTTTCAGATTGGAGAAAAATTTTTGTTTCATAGATTACGATTTAATGAAAATTAGTGTTCGGCGTTCATTGTGTCTCATGTTGACCAGGAACCATTCCGGCTCCCTGAAACAAATTTGAGAATACCTGTTTGGTCCGGTGTACACTATTTAATCAAAAATGTACACCAAACAGACAAAATACTGATCAAAAATGTTTTACAGGAATGAAAAAAGAAAGTCACACAAACCTTTTGTTGTATTTTAACTGATACTGTTTGGGCGGGAGCTGATACATCTTCTGGAATTCACGGTAAAAATAAGAACGGTTGTTAAAGCCGGAGCGGTAAAAAATCTCGGTGACATTCATCGAAGTTTGGCGCAGTAGTTCCGCAGCATGTTTCAGCCGGACAGTGCGGATCATGTCCCCGGGCGTCAGCCCTGAAATTTGCTTCAGCTTCCTGTAAAAATTCGTACTGCTCATTCCCAGTTCTTTTTCAAGAAGGCCTGCCTGCAGATCCGGATCATCAAGATGTGCTGTAATGATCTTGATCACTTTGCCGATAAACGATTTATCCTCATCTTCGATCGGCAGCCCGGAGATGTCGTTCATATCCTTGTCTTTTGAAAAATGCATCGCAATCCGCTCCCGTTCTTCCAGCAGCTTTGCGACCCGCACTTCCAGGTGTTTCGGATGAAATGGCTTCGGGATATAGGAATTTGCCCCGCTTTCGAGTCCTTCAATGCGATGAACCACGGAGCTTCTGGCTGTTAGCAGGATCACCGGTATTTGACAGAAATTCAGATCCGATTTGATCTTTCTGCATAACTCGATGCCATCCATTACCGGCATCATCACGTCACTGATGACGAGGTCGGGCATTTCTTTTTCTACGGCCCGGAGTGCTTCAAGCCCGTTATTTGCTTTGATCAAACCATATTTATCTCTCAGCAGTTCGTCAAGCAGGGTATGGATCTCAGGTTCATCTTCGACAATCAGGATCTTCTTTAAACCCTTTCCAAAAACCTCTATTTTCCTGATCTTTCCGGGTATCATTTCTTCGGATACCCCGGATTCAGGAAGTATGTGCTGCCATCGTCCCGACAAGGTGACTTCGGTGACCTTCTTTTCAGTTTCATTTGCTTCCTGTTCACCACAAGG
>CAZOYZ010000107.1:10557-12755 GCA_964584045.1 uncultured Prolixibacteraceae bacterium
GTATATTTAAAGGCGTTCGACAACAAATTAAAAAGGATCTTTTCGATCTTATCCTGATCAAACCAGCCAACAATTCCGTGAGGTGATTCAAAGCGATATTCAATCTTCTTCTGAATTGCCAGTTCATCAAAAAGTTCAGAGATCTGTTCCACCAAATCAACAAGATTGAACCGCTCCTTTTTGATCTCCGGATGCAAATTTTCTGCTTTACGGAACTCAAGCAGTTGATGAATTAAAAACAACAGCCGGTTCGTGTTGCGCTGGATCATCTTAATGAATTTCTGATCTTCCCCGCTAAACCCGGCCGAATCGGCCAGTTTCTGAATGGGCCCGGCGATTAGCGTGAGCGGGGTCTGAAGTTCGTGAGCAATGTTCGTAAAAAAAGTCAGACGGGTTTGATGGATCTCATCTTCCTTTTGAAGAAGAAGCTGGTTTTGCCGAAGGAGACTTCTTTTCTTCAGGTAATTCAAGATCAGCAAAGCCAGTAAAAACGCGAACAGGGAATAGATCGCCAAGGCATAGCCTGACTGCCAGAATATGGGTTTGATCTCAAAATTAACCGCCTTTACGGCATCACTCCAAACACCGTCACAATTTGTCCATTTTAACCACAACTCATACTCTCCGGGAGGCACATTGGTAAATGAGATCTCGCGTCTTGTACGGATGTAATTCCAATCCTGGTCAAAATTATTCAGTTTGTAGGCATACTGGCACTTTTCCGTATTCACATAACTCAGCACGGCCATCTTCACATTGAAGAAATTCTGGTTATGTCTTAACACGACTTCAGGAGGATGAACAGTCTGCTGACTGATAATATGCAGATTAAACACGGATTTGTTCCGATACTGTTCCCTGATCTCAGAGATCATCAGTGACGGGATATAGGCATACTGCGTAATCGCGGAAGGATCAAAATAATTGAAGCCGTTAATCCCTCCCATAAAGATCATCCCGGTCTTTTGATTAAAATAGCAGGCTCCGTCGGCAAATTCGTTATTCTGCAAGCCATCGAATTCGGAGTAATTTCTGAATTTTCCGGTGGACGGAGTAAATCCGGACAGGCCGTAATTGGTGCTGATCCATAAATTCCCCTCCCGGTCGCCGACAATGCCGTGAATGGTATTATTGGGCAATCCGTCAGGAATTGTAAAATGCTTAAATGCGGCCTCCCCGGCCAGGTTATGGCTGATCATCTGGTTCAACCCCAGGCTTGTCCCAACCCACAGGTTGTTCAGGTCATCTTTGTAAAGACAAAGAATATCATTATTGCTCAGGCTCAACGGATTCGTTTCATCTGCACTGAAAGTCACACTTCGCCCGTTCTTTTTATTAAACAGATTGAGTCCTCCAAGCCTTGTTCCGAGCCAGAGCAAAGAATCATTTTCGGGGACAATTGAAAAGATGATATTGCTGCTGATCGACCCGGAATTTGCACCTTCTGCCAAATATCTTCGATAGTCGGTCAGGATCATTTCTGTTCCTTTACGGCGAAGCTTAAACCGGACCAATCCATATCCGTTGGTACCCATCCACACCATACTGTCCTCATCCTGAAAAATGGCATAGGTCGATTTAAACGGATCTGACGCAGGCCTGCCTTCAATGTCATCCCAGAAAACCAACTTTTCATGTTTAAGATCGAACAGGGCAGGCGCGTCGTCAGTTCCGATATACAGGATCTGGTCCTCTCCGTAAAACAGCGAAAAAACCGAGTTATTCAGACCACTGTTCACGGAATGATACGTTCGGTGAACCCGGGATTTTTTCAGGTAACAATCCTTATTCAGCCGGATAAGCCCGTTCCCTTTCGTGCCCACCCAAAACGAATTGTCGGCGGTCTCACAAAATGCACGGACAATTCCTCCTTCCAGGGAAGGGACTTCCGTACCTGAACAAAGTCCGAACACTTTATTCTGCGGGTAGATCTTAAACAGACCTTCCCCATCGGTACCGATCCACGTGATTTGTTCATTCCCTTCATAAACCGCCGAGATCTTCTTATTTTTCAGAGCCTCAAGCCAGGTTGGCGGGGTGGCACCTTTTCCCGGACCTAACAAACGGTTTTCGCCATCCTTGCGAACTAGGATCCCCTCCGAAGTTTTCCCGAGAATACGGCTGACCTCCTCCGAGACGGTTTCGCGGATCGCCTTATCGCCGACCGAATACCGGCATAACCTCCGATCATGAAGGAG
>CAZOYZ010000108.1:0-2908 GCA_964584045.1 uncultured Prolixibacteraceae bacterium
GGCGAATTATAAATATGAAACGGCGCCTGCCCCGGAGTAAGATGTTTCAGGGGAAAATATTTCTCGTCCATATCGGCGACTACAAATGAGGCGTGCCGGTGTGCGAAGGTCCCGCGTTCACTGTCCTGTCCGCTGATGCGCACCGCATGTCCTTCTTCAAGCAAGGTAGCATATGCCAGTAATTCGGCCATCGCCCAATCCAGTTTGTTGTCATGGATCATCATCCGGCGGTCTGCCACAATCCGGTTAACCTTACTGAAGAAAGGCTTGTCTTCAGGGACATAATTGATCCGGCCGGCCAGTGCAGTTAACTTATCTTTTGATACGCCCGTTTCAATTTTTTTAAAAAAATCGATTTTGCCCGGCTTATGGTATGCATGATACTCGCCGACAAGAAATTTTTTGATCTTCAGCTTTTCAATCTTTTCCGACTCCTGGTATTTGGAACTGAGGAAATCGTCAAAATCTTTTACTTCCTTCAGAATTTCTTCCTGCGTGATCATTCCCAGCCTGATCAGCTTTTCCGCATAAATATCCCTTGGATTTTTATGGTTACTGATGGCTTTGTAAAGCAACGGCTGCGTAAACCGGGGCTCATCTCCTTCATTATGGCCGTACTTCCGGTAGCATAAAATATCAATAAAAACATCAATATGAAACTTCTGCCTGAATTCCATGGCCAGTCTGATGGTATAGATCAGCGCCTCCACATCATCGCCGTTCACATGCAATACCGGAGAACGGGTCACTTTGGCCACGTCCGTACAGTATGTACTTGAGCGTGCGTCCAGGTAATTGGTCGTGAATCCGACCTGGTTGTTGATCACCAGATGGATCGTTCCACCCGTACGATACCCGTTAAGCAGCGACATCTGGATGACTTCGTAGACCACCCCCTGACCGGCAATAGCGGCGTCGCCATGGATCAGGATCGGGGCAAGTTTATTTTCATCTCCATGATAGACGGCATCGATCCGCGAGCGTGACATGCCCTCGACCAGGGGCCCAACGGCCTCCAGATGGGAAGGATTGGGAACCAGGCTTAAGCGGATGTCCTTCCCGGTATCCGATTGAATCACGTTCTCAAAGCCCAAATGATATTTTACATCCCCCAAAGAAATCCCTTCCTCATATTCTGTTCCGTAAAACTCCTTAAAAATGCTTTCATACGGTTTTTTCATGATATTGCCCAGCACGTTGAGCCTTCCCCGGTGAGCCATCCCGATCACAAATTCGCATATACCCAGGTCCGCCCCCTGTTCAATCACCGCATCCATGGCAGGAATAAGCGATTCGGCTCCCTCCAGGGAGAAACGCTTCTGTCCCACGAATTTTTTATGGATAAAATTCTCAAAACCTACAGCGACCTTTAAATGATAGAAGATGTGCCTCCGGTCTTCTTCCGAAAACGTACGCGAATTTTTGCTGCCTTCCATTTTATGACGAAGCCACTGAATAATACCGGGATCCCTTAAATAGGCATATTCCACACCAATGGAATCACAATAAGTAGCCTGCAAATGAGCAACAATATCTTTTAAACGAGCCGGACCGATGCCGATATCCTTCCCTGCCTGAAAAACCGTATCCAGGTCACCTTCTTCAAGCCCGAAATTTTCAATATCAAGTGTAGGGGTGTACTGTCTCCGGGCACGAACCGGATTAGTTTTTGTAAACAAATGTCCGCGAAGACGGTAGCCGTCAATCAGATTCAGAATGGCCAACTCCTTGTTGATTTGGCTTTCAGGTATCTGAGATTTGCCCGGGTAATTCATTCTTCCCAGCTCAAATCCTTTAAAAAAGTTCCTCCAGCTTTCATCAACGCGTTCAGGATCTTTTAGATAGTCCTGATACAGTTCATCTATTGCGGCAATCTCCTGGTTGCCTACTTCCGAAAACTTATCCATAGCTTAACGGTAGGTTAATCTGATCTTATTTTTATTAAATTTACTGAGAATTTTAACAATTATCGGGTTCTAAAGTTTACGATGACCATGAAACGATCACTTCGTATTTCTATCATTTTTGCAGCATTGCTGGTTATTCTCTTTTTGTCCGGCCCCAAACCCCCAAAACCGGAACTGGATGCCTCACTTCCTGAGATCAGGGTGGAGATCGATCAGATGGAAAGTTACATCCGTGAGAAAGAGAGTCATTTGCCGGTCAAACCTGACAATGAAAGTAAAATAATCTGGGAAAATGACAGTCTGAAAGCAAAGACAGCCTGTTGCCTGCTTTATTTGCACGGTTTTTCCGCATCGGGCTATGAAGGATTCCCAACCCATATCAATTTTGCCCGGCGTTTCCGGGCCAATGCCTATATCCCCCGCCTGGCCTCACACGGTCTGAACGTTTCCGATCCCTTACTGGATATGACACCAGACAGTCTTTATGATTCGGCGAAAGAAGCATTGCAGATCGCACGCAAGCTTGGCGATCAGGTCATCATAATGAGCACGTCTACCGGTGGAACCCTCTCCCTGAAGCTGGCAGCCGAATTTCCGGATCAGATCGCAGGTTTACTGATGCTTTCACCAAATATCCGGATAAACAACCCCTCCGCATTCCTGCTTTCCGGTCACTGGGGCCTGCCGATCGCCAGAACTTTTTTCGACGGCAAGTACCGGTATCTAAACGACAATCAGAATAGTTCCGAATGCCGTTACTGGAACTGCTTTTACAGGCTTGAGGCCATTGTATACCTCCAGCAGCTCGTCGACGCCACAATGAATGAAAAATTATTCAGAAGGGTGAAAACACCTGTTTTTCTGGCCTATTACTATCAGGATGAAGCGCACCAGGATCAAACCGTACGCGTGGATGCCATGTTGAAGATGTTCGACCAGTTGGGTACGCCTGATGACTTGAAACAAAAACAGGCTTTCAACGCGGAAACCCACGTCATCGG
>CAZOYZ010000108.1:3008-12754 GCA_964584045.1 uncultured Prolixibacteraceae bacterium
ATGCTTCCATACAGATCGAACTCCGTTGCGCCGGTGATCGTCACGGGATAAAAGTTGCCGATCTTTACACCCGGAGATTTTCCAATAAGGACTTCCCCGTCTACTTCGGGTGAATCGAATTCCGTGCGACCGGCAAAACAATCGGCCTCTTCCCGGTCAACAAGCACCTGCAGTTGTCTGCCTATCAACCCATTGTTTAAGTCAAGCGATATAACCTGCTGAATATCCATAAGTTCTGACGCTCTCTGCTCTTTGACTTCCTGGGGAATATCGTCCTGATACATTTTCCAGGAATACGTGTCTTCCTCATTTGAATAGGCGAACACTCCTGCCCGTTCGAACGGGTATTTACGGATAAAGGCCTTCAGTTCATTGAAATCTTCTTCCGTTTCACCGGGATGGCCGACGAGGAAAGTGGTCCTTAAGGCGATACCGGGAACTTCTTTCCTGATCTTTTTGATCAGGTTTATGGTTTCTTCCCTGGTGATGTGCCTGCGCATCATCCCCAGCATACGATCGCTGATATGTTGCAAAGGGATGTCCAGGTATTTGCACACGTTTTCCCTTTCACGCATCACCTTCAACACGTCGGCGGGGAATTTGGCAGGGTAAGCATAATGAAGGCGGATCCACCGGAGCCCTTCAACATCGGCAAGCCGGCTGATCAGTTCCGCCAGCTTGCTTTCACCATAGCGGTCAACGCCGTAATAGGACAGGTCCTGGGCAATGACCAGGATCTCTTTCACTCCCCCTGCCACCAGATCTCTGGCTTCATCGAGGAGGCTTTCCATACTACGGGACTGGTGATTACCGGTAAACTGGGGGATCGCGCAAAATGAGCAATGCCTGTTACATCCTTCGCTGATTTTCAGATAGGCAAAGTGCGAAGGGGTTGTCTGTACACGGTGGTAGAGTTTTTTTTCAAAAAAATCAGCATTGAGGTCATTGACGATCCGGCGGATATCAAATTTCCCGTAAAACTTGTCTACCTCGGGAATTTCCCGGATCAGCTCGTCCTTGTACCGGGCCGACAAACACCCCATGACCAGCAGTTTGTCCAGCTTGCCCGATTTGCGGGCCTCTGCAAAATTCAGGATGGTATTGACCGATTCTTCCTTGGCGTCGGCGATAAATCCGCAGGTATTCAGGATGACGATGTCGGCATCATCCTTTTCACTTTCATGTACGACCTTAAACCCGTTCAGGTTGAGCTGATTAAGTAACAGTTCAGAATCAACCAGATTTTTGGAACACCCCAGGGTGACCATGTTCACTTTTCCTCTCTTTATCCTGCCCATCTTTCGTTACAACCAGAGATTATGAAAACAAAGAATCAACGAACTCGCGGCGTCTGAAAATCTGGAGATCTTCCATTTTTTCACCAATGCCGATATATTTTACAGGTATTTTAAACTGATCTGAAATACCGATGACCACGCCGCCCTTGGCAGTGCCGTCGAGCTTGGTCAGGGTCATCGCGGTGACTTCGGTGGCTTTCGTGAATTGTCTGGCCTGTTCGAAGGCATTCTGACCTGTTGAGCCATCCAGGATCAACAGAACTTCATGAGGTGCGCCCGGAATGACCTTTTGCATCACTGTTTTAATTTTTGACAGCTCATTCATCAGGTTGATTTTATTGTGCAGGCGACCGGCAGTGTCAATGATGACCACGTCGGCCTTGTTTGCCTTTGCCGACGATAACGTGTCAAAAGCCACAGAAGCCGGATCAGCACCCATACTTTGTTTGATGATGGGAACATTAACCCTGTCGGCCCAGATCTGAAGCTGGTCGATGGCCGCGGCCCTGAAGGTGTCGGCCGCACCAAGGATCACATTTTTCCCGGCCTGTTTATAATTATAGGCCAGTTTTCCGATTGTTGTTGTTTTCCCTACACCGTTGACTCCCACCACCATGATCACATAAGGAACGGAATTCCCCGGAAAATCAAAATCCTGAACGTCTCCTGTATTATTTTCCTCAAGCAAGGCTGCAATTTCTTCTCTCAGGATCGTGTTCAATTCGCCGATACCCATGTATTTGTCGCGGCTCACGCGCTCTTCGATACGCCCGATAATTTTTAAAGTCGTATCGACACCCACATCCGAAGTGATCAATACCTCTTCCAGATTATCAAGCACCTCGTCGTCAACCTTCGATTTTCCGACTACGGCACGGCTTAATTTTTTAAAAACATTTTCCTTGGTCTTGGAAAGCCCCTGATCAAGACTCTCTTTTTTTGCTTTTGAAAATGATCCGAAAAGACCCATAATGCACCTTTTAAAGTGGCGCAATTTACGAATTTTAATGGATATTAAGCGGTTAAATTTACCTTAATTCCGGATATCCGCATTGATATATATTTTTTCCATTACCGTTGCCTGAACAAAACGATTTTGTGAAAGCGGGGATGAAGCTATCTGTTATTACGGAGCTTGCGGATCTCTTCCTTCACTTCACGGAGTACGTCAGAGATATGGCTGATCTCGTTGATTCCGGATTTTTGAAGTTCAAAGGTCAGGACGCCCTTCGCTTTCCAGATTTCCAATACCGTCCTCCCGTCGATCAGGTATGGTTTGTATTCCGGATTATCCGACTTCAGGATGAGTTGGTTTTCTTCTGCAGGAAATACGCGTTTGCAAACCAATCCTTCTTCCCTGGTGATCAGGATACAGATATCACCCTCCCCGACAGCGGAAACTGACTCCACGTATTCGCAGAAAAGGTACGATCCCGGAAGGATAGGCAGCATGCTGTCGCCTTTGATCTGAAAAACACGAAAGGTCCGGCCCGGCGATAATTCAGGCACCGGCATGGAAAAACGGGGTAAACTGCCGATGTACTCCGGATCTGCATGACCGTTCAAATATCCGGCCGACGCTTTTACCGGAACGATGGGAATAAGCTCCTCATTTTGCTGATCCACCACTACCGGCAGGATCCGCAGTTCACCGGTCGCCTCCGTTTGCCCGGGCAAACCTTCAGTTTCAAAGTCACCGCTGACAAGCTGATCGATGGTCAGTTCAAACAACGTGGCCAATTGTTTCAACACCATGATCCTGGGCACTGCCCTGCCCTCTTCATAGGATCCGATCAGAGAACGTTTTATCTGGAGCTGACCGGCAAGATCCTCTTGTGTAAGCTGATGGATCTTCCTTAAATACCTGATATTGTTAGCGATCCTGTACATACCTGAATGGTTTTTAATGAATAACAAGTAAATATAAGAGTTGCTGATAAAAATAGCTAATTTTTTTAGTAAATACTAATTTTTTTAGTATTTTTGATTTCCAAAACCGGTTAATCAAATCATAAATGACGTTTATGAACGAAGATACCCGTGAAAAACTAAAAATTTTAGCAGATGCTGCCAAATATGATGTGTCTTGTTCGTCAAGCGGGAGTACCCGCCGTAATACACCCGGAGGATTGGGAAATGCGGTTTCGTGCGGCGTATGCCACAGTTTCACGGATGATGGCCGCTGCATCAGCCTTTTAAAGGTACTGATGACCAACTTTTGCATTTATGACTGCGCTTATTGCATAAACCGCAGAAGCAACGACCGCCCGAGGGCCACGCTCAGTGTCCGGGAACTTGTCGGTTTGACGATTGGGTTTTACCGCCGAAATTACATTGAGGGGCTTTTTCTGAGCTCAGGAATCCTTGTAAGCCCTGACCATACGATGGAAAGGCTGGTCATGGTGGCCAGAAAACTCAGGCTGGAAGAACGGTTTAACGGCTACATCCATCTGAAAGCGATCCCCGGGGCCAGCAGTGAATTAATTGATGAAGCCGGCTGTTATGCCGACCGTTTAAGCGTAAATATCGAAATTCCAACGGAGCCTGAGTTAAAAAGGCTGGCGCCGGAAAAGAGTTATTCATCTGTTCTGCGTCCCATGGAACAGATCAGGGACGGAATTCAGCAATTTTGCGAAGAGCGCGTCAAATACCGGAAGACAAAGGTATTCACGCCGGCAGGGCAGAGTACACAACTGATCGTGGGAGCTACCCCTGAAAGTGACCGGCAAATTTTACAATTGGCTTCGGGTTTCTACCGGCAACAAAAGCTGAAACGGGTATACTACTCGGGTTATCTGCCTGTCAATGCTTACGACCGGAGGCTACCTGCCCTGCAATCCCCTCCTTTGGTACGGGAAAACCGGCTTTATCAAAGTGATTGGCTGATGCGTTTTTACCGTTTTAGCGCCGATGAAATACTGACTCCCGACCGTCCGTTTCTGGACCTTGAAATTGATCCTAAGCTCGCTTATGCGTTGCGCAACCCGGGTCTCTTCCCTGTCGATATTAACCGGGCCGACTACGAAATGATCCTGCGTGTTCCCGGGATTGGCGTCCGATCGGCCAAAATGATCGTTGATGCCCGCCGCCACCGGCGTTTGAACAGTGATCACCTGGCGAAGATCGGGGTGGTCATGAAACGTGCCAGGTATTTTATTACCTGCAATGAGCTTCCGGCGTACCGGGGGAATCTGGAACCGGAACAACTGCGAAGGCTCCTGATCGCAGAGAACCTGTCAAAGAAAAGGAAACCGGGAGATACGCAACTGGACCTTTTTGGCGATCCGTTTCATTTGACCTTACCGGTGAAACAAATTCATCTTAAACAGTGATCATGGCTTTTATCGTTTATGACGGAAGTTTCGAGGGATTCCTGACCGTTATTTTTGAATGTTATGCCCGGAAAATAGTTCCGGTTGACATTTGCACTGAAAATGCTTTTCAGGAGAAGCTGTTCAGCGAAAAGTTATACCTTCCCCGCGATGAAGACAAAGCGTCACGGGTATGGACAGCTTTGAAGGCCAAACTCCACAAACGGAACAGAAATATGCCATTCATCACCTTTCTCTCTGAAAATCCCGGTATCGAAATGAAGCTTTACCGGTTTATCCGGCGTGTATTTGATTCTCCGCGAAGCATCGAAACCGATTACGGGGATCAGGACGTGCTGGAACTGCGGAAAACAGAACGTCAGGTGATGCAGGAGGCGGTCCGGATCCATCAGTTTGTCCGGTTCGAACAAACCTGCGACGAATTATATTTTGCTCCGGTTGAACCGGCTTATAATGTCCTGCCCCTTGCTGTACAGCACTTCAGGGAACGTTTCTCCGATCAGCGCTGGCTGATCTATGACATTAAACGCGACTATGGATTTTTTTTCGATCTGTCGCAGGTCCATGAAGTGGTTTTCACCGAAAAGGCTTTCGCGCCAATCAACGGTAAAATCCCGGATCACATGGTCAGGGAAGAAGAGCAGGTTTACCGGACGCTGTGGAAGGATTACTATAATCAGATCACGATCAGGGAAAGGAAAAACCTGCGCCTGCAATGCAGGCATATGCCCCGCCGTTACTGGAAATTTTTACCCGAAAAAGCGCCCTGATCATCAAAAAAAAGAGGCTGCTGATGCGCCTCTTTTTTGATATACGATTATATTTTACTTCTTAAAATAGTCCTTGACCATTTCATTTGGAACCACACCTTCCTTAAAGGTATACGCGCCTGTCTTTTCTGATTTTACCATCTTGATCACTTTCGCATACCCTTTACCGTGACCTTTTTGTAAGGATGCAACTGCTTTCTTTGCCATATCACTTCATTATTTAATTTCGCGGTGAACAGTTACTTTTTTCAAGTTTGGGTTGTACTTTTTCAACTCCAGACGTTCAGAGGTATTCTTCCTGTTTTTCGTCGTAATGTAACGCGAAGTCCCGGGAACACTGGTTTCCTTCTGCTCGGTACATTCTAAAATAACCTGAACCCTATTACCTTTCTTTGCCATCGTCTGCTCTTTTTAAATATTCGTAACGAATCCTTTTGCTTTCGCTTCTTTCAGCGCGACACTTAAACCATTTTTGTTAATGGTACGCAATCCTGCGGCAGAAACAGTCAATGAGATCCAACGGTCTTCTTCCGGAAGATAGAACTTCTTGTTGAACAGGTTCGGAAGAAAATGACGTTTTGTTCTTCTCTTTGAGTGGGAAACGTTATTCCCCACCATTACTTTTTTACCGGTTATCTGACAAATTCTTGACATTGTCTTAAGTATTATTCGATCACACGTTTTTCAAAACAGACCGCAAAATAAGTGCTTTTTCCTGAATTAATCAAGTTGTCATGAAATTATTTTTTCCCTTTTTTCAACATCCTGTTGTGAACAACCTGAATTATTTTTGCTGGTGCGACCGGGAAAAATAAATAAAAACCATGTTCCCCTGTTTTTTATTTAATAAAAGTAATTTATTTTAGACCTCAAATCAGCGGCATGAAGAGAGAACGGCATCCATATTATCCGACCATATTAGGAGCAGCGCACCTGGTCATTTTATATCTGTTTATTCAGACCGTCGTTGACTTTCCCCTGGCGGTATGGGATTATTACCACGGGACGGAATACTTGTCAAACACCATAAAAAATGTTGTCCTGCAGGCTGGTTCCATCATCTTCATCATCTATTACGGTTACCGGCAAGCCCATACCAGACTGGCGGCGCTTTTTCCTGTGAAACGCTTCAACCCGTTGATCCTGGTGCCGGTCACGCTGTTTTTGGCGGGAGCCCATGTTTTTCTGGAAGAGATTAACATCGCTGTCAGCCGGCTGATCCCTGCCCCACCCTGGTTTATGGAGTTGTTTGAGCGGATTTTTGAAAATGACTTCGGAATCTACGGCACCTTTTTGAAAGTCGTCGTGATTGCACCCGTCATCGAAGAAATCCTTTTCAGAGGGATCATCATGCATGGTTTCATGCGGAACTATGCCGGTGCGGTTGCTATTCTTATTTCAGCCTTGTTTTTCGCGCTGTTCCATTTAAATCCCTGGCAATTCCCTGCCACGTTCTTACTGGGCTTGCTGCTGGGCTGGATCATGGTCATTACACGCAATATTTTCGCGTGTATTGCCGGTCATGCCATTAATAACCTGCTCGTTTTGCTCAGCATTCAATACTGGGGACCCATTCATGAATTTTCCTTTTTCCTGCTGGAAAAAAACCATCAGCTAAAAATCAGCTATCTCGTCGCTGCGTTTAGTCTCATCCTGATCGGACTGTTCGCGATCAGGCAAAAGGGCAGCAAACCTATGTAATATTAATGAGCGGATTCCACATGCTTTCAGATAAGACATAAACTTTTTCTTTTTTTTTGATTTTATCAGTTATTTTTGTTTATTCAAAAACAACTGATCGAACTCAAATACCTGGAGGAGAAAAACATGATTACTGACCTGGTCCGCAATGCCACGCTTCTTATCGCACTGATCGTGCTGTATGACCTGTTAGGCCGGAAAAAAAACACGGATTCGTTCCTGTCACAAATCATTAACGGTTTTTTGTTTGGAGGAATCGCCATCATCGGGATGAATATGCCGATCACCTATTCACCGGGAGTTTTTTACGACGGACGCACAGTGGTCGTTTCTCTTGCCTGTTTTTTTTCAGGCGGCATTACTTCCCTTCTGTCCGTTTTGCTGGCAGGTACCTACCGCATTTATCTTGCCGGCACGGGGATCTGGGCCGGAACCGCGAGCATCATCTGTGCTGCTTTTTTAGGCAGGCTGTTTCGTTATTTCTATTCAAACAAGCCGGAAACAGTGAACATATCAGGCCTGGCGATGATCGGAGTCAGTGTTCACCTGAGTGTCCTGCTGTGCCAGCTAATCCTGCCGTGGCCGTCCGGATTGGAAGTCATCCGCCGGCTCTGGATCTCAGTTTTACTCATATTCCCTGCTGCAACTTTAATTACAGGGCTTTTTTTAAGAAATACCTTAAAAAAAATGATGGCAGAGGCCTTCATTCGCAGAAATGAAGGGCTGACAGAACGGTTGCCGGTCGGGATATTCCGCACTGACCCTTATGGTTTTACGACCTTTGTCAATCCCAAATGGTGTCAGCTTAGCGGACTCAGTCCGAAAGAAGCTATTGGAGAGATATGGCTCAATGCCATTCATCCGGACGACCGGGAACATGTGAGAAAAAACTGGAATACGGATATCCATCTTGAGCAGCGGTCATTGGCTCAGTACCGGTTCCTCCGTCCGGATGGCCGTCCTGTCTGGGTTCTGAGCGAAGCTGTTCCGGAGATCGGTGACGAAGGCAGGATCCTCGGATATATTGGTACCATCACCGATATTTCTGAACAAAAAAGGGCGGAACACGAATTGGCCCAGTCCAGAGAGAATTTCAGGCAATCTATGGACGAGTCGCCTCTGGGAATGCGAATTGTCACAGAGTCTGGAAGAACATTATACATGAATAAGGCCTTGCTCGATATTTACGGGTTCAAAAATGTAAAAGAATTCCAGGATACTCCCGCAGAAAGGAGATACCCCGAAAACTACCTGCATTTACACCAACAGCGAAAAGAAAGGAGGAAAAGAGGAGAAGAAGTTGAATCGGAATACGATATTGAACTGGTACGGAAGGACGGCAGTCTCCGCAATGTCCATATTTACAGAAAGATGCTCAACTGGGACGGAAAACCCAGGTATTTGGCAATTTATCAGGATTACACCGACCGGAAAAAGGCAGAAAATGCCCTGGAACAGGCTAAAAATAAAGCGGAAGAAAGCGACCGGCTCAAATCGGCATTTTTGGCAAACATGAGTCATGAAATCCGTACCCCGCTGAACACGATCCTGGGCTTTTCCAGTATTCTTGCCGCCGAAGAAGAGATCTCCCCGGAAGAAAAGGAAGAATATTCGTTTATCATTAACCGGAGTTCCGATAACCTCCTGCAGATTATCAATGATATCCTCGACATCTCCAAGCTGGAGACCGGACAGCTACAAATTCTCAATACCAGGTTCAATGCGGTACCTGTCCTGGATGAATTGAGCAGGGTCTTTGAAAAGAGGCTGTCCGAACTCGGCAAAAAAGATATTCGACTTAGGTTGTCGACATCTGACAATCCGGTTTATCTTAACCTGGACCGTGTACGGTTTTATCAGATCTTTACCAATCTGCTCAATAATTCAGTCAAGTTTACAGAAAAAGGAGAAATAGGTTTTGGAATGTCGGGAATAGCGGAAAATGAAGTTTCTTTTTTCGTGTCCGATACAGGCATCGGCATACAAAAGGAACTTCATTCCGCTGTTTTTGAAAGGTTCAGACA
The DNA here is from genome assembly GCA_964584045.1 of uncultured Prolixibacteraceae bacterium. GTDB lineage: Bacteria > Bacteroidota > Bacteroidia > Bacteroidales > Prolixibacteraceae > JBCFBK01. The sequence continues at coordinate 12,134 of CAZOYZ010000108.1, forward strand.
GGTCAATGAGACAAGTACCCGCACGCACGGAGGAACAGGTCTGGGATTATCGATCGTAAGGAACCTGGTCGAATTAATGGGAGGAACGATCACCGTTGAATCAGAACCAGGGCGGGGAACCACCTTTCTGTTCACCATGCCTGCCGAAAGTAACCAGTTGGCTGCCCGGATGCCTTCCGTTAATTAAAAAATTTTCCGGTTTATTTGCAAAGGGCTATCAACTCTCTCATCTCCAGGTCATTGGTATCGCGACAGAAGAACAAAGCTGCATCTTTAAGCTCCTGATCATCAGCCGATTTTCCGTTTTTACCAATGTAAAACTGATTAATTCCGGCTTTTACCGCTGTTTGATCCGCTTCGAAAACAGAAAGGCCATCCTCTGTCGTCTTCCTGAATTTTGCTTCGTATCCGTTTATTTTTACGACCAGATCTGCTGGGTTGACATGGTCTGTATAAACCACTGCATAAAGATGTGCAGGGGCGGATTCATTTCCTGTTTCGATATCAAAATTGAACGGGCCGGTATTGAACTTTTTGTGATTTCCGGGGGTTGGTGATAACCTGGGCATTTTAAAGTAGTCGTCTCCGCCTTTCAGGTATCTGCCGGCCGTGTAGTCCCGG
>CAZOYZ010000109.1:0-1413 GCA_964584045.1 uncultured Prolixibacteraceae bacterium
CCACGCCATCATCTTCATAAAAAAACTGATGTATGGAGAACGACCCGAACGTTGATATCCTGCTGGCCACCTACAACGGGGACAAATATCTGGATGATCTGATCCGCTCACTTCTGGAACAGACGTGGTCCAGCTGGCGGCTCATAGTTCGTGATGACGGGTCGAATGATGGTACGTGTCAGATTATTCAGAAATTTACTGAGGCCTGTCCCGGCAAAATCATTTCACTCAACGACGGGAAAGGCCGCCTGGGGGCTGCAGGTTCGTTTTCAGTACTTCTGGAGAATAGTGAAAGCAACTATATCATGCTTTGTGACCAGGACGATGTGTGGTTTAAAAACAAGATCGAGATCACGCTGAAAGCTATGCTCCGGCTCGAGCGGGAACACTGGAATATACCCCTGATGGTTTTTACCGATCTGACCGAAACCGATGAACATTTAAACGTCATTTCGACATCATTCATGAAGAGCCAAAAGCTGTTCCCCTCGGTGGTGTCCGATCCCGTTAAACTTTCTGCATTGAATGTCGTGGCCGGCTGCACGGTCATGATTAACAGAACAGCGTTGCACTGTGTGCTGCCGATCCCTTCCGGCTTCGTGATGCATGACCAGTGGATGGCTGTCAATATTGCCCGTTATGGCCGGATCAGGTTTTTACCGGTGTCGACCATTTTTTACAGGCAGCACTCATCCAATGTGCTCGGATCGAATAAGGTAGGCCCTGGCTACTTCTGCCGTAAGCTAAAAACTCCACTCATTCAGTTCCGCATATACCGTGCATTGCTCACGGGATTATCATTCAGGATCAGCTTATGGAAATTTCTAAAGTACAAATGCCTGTTCACCATGAAAAGGATGTGATGAAACGAGCCGTGGTTGCCCTACCTCTCACACCACATATGAATATTGCCATTATCGGAACGAGGGGAATACCGAATTACTATGGTGGATTCGAGCAATTTGCGGAATATCTTTCCCGTGGACTTACAAAAAAAGGGCATGAGGTGACGGTATACAATTCACACAGGCATCCATACCGGAAAGCGGCATGGAAAGGTGTCAATATCATTCATTGTTACGATCCTGAGTATAAATGGGGAACCGCCGGTCAGTTCATTTATGATTTCAATTGCATCAGAGACACACGCAGGAGGAACTTTGATGTCATTTTACAACTTGGGTACACGAGCAATTCCATCTGGGGATGGTTATTGCCTAAAAAAAAGAGTATTGTGACGACGAATATGGACGGGCTGGAATGGAAGCGGATCAAATATTCAAAGCATGTCCGGCGGTTTTTGAAATTCGCCGAGAAGCTGGCCGTCAGGTCAAGCGATTTTCTCATTTCCGATTCGATCGGGATTCAGCGTTACCTGTTTGAAAAGTATCAGGCTGACTCCGTCTATATTCC
>CAZOYZ010000109.1:1513-3423 GCA_964584045.1 uncultured Prolixibacteraceae bacterium
GGTTCATCCAGTTTCTTGGGGGTATTTACAACATCCATGTGTTAAATAATCTCAGGTACTTTTCCAACCTTTATTTTCACGGCCATACCGTGGGGGGAACGAATCCTTCACTGCTTGAAGCAATGGCCTCCGGAGCTTTAATATGTGCCCATCATAACATTTTCAATGAATCCATTTTGGGAGAGGATGCATTTTATTTTGAGAGTGCCGGACAGGTTGCACGGTTGATGAGGGATGAAGCCAAACCTGTTCACAAGGAAAAGGTGGAGGCCAATATCAGGAAGATTGAAACAATCTACTCCTGGCCGGTGATTGTTGACCAGTATCTTTACCATTTTCAGGATGTATTGAATAAACGGTACTTCGCTCCTGCGAAGGCCGGAAAATCTTCGAAATAGAAAAGATTGTATACGATGGAACAAAGGAATGAGGATTTAGCCAGATTTCTTTTAAGCCGTGAAGAGGGGGAAGCCTTCAGTGTAAGGGCTTTTATTTCTAAACTGACAGGCTATTGGCACTGGTTTTTACCGGCAGTAGTGATCGGCGTGGTGACGGCGCTGCTCTATAATCTGTATATTCCCCCTACTTACGCGGTAACCGGCTCTTTGTTTGTGAAGGAGAAAAATGAGGAAAGCATCAGTCTGGATAACCTGTTTGACAACCTTCAGCTGAGGTCGGAGGTTAAGATACCTAACCATATCGGTCTGCTCACATCCTTTAAGCTCAACCGCCAGGTGATCGAAAACCTGGGATGGCAGGGAGGCGATCCGGACTCGTTGACCCTTGATTATATAGGCAGGTTGGAGGTAACGAGGCTGGACAGGAATATGGATCTTATCCGCATCCGCTTAATCAGCCGCGATCCCGAAAAGGACACGGATTATGTGAATGAACTGGAACGCGTTTATATCCGGTACGGTTTGAATGAAAAGAACAGGGCTTCGGACAATGCCATCCAGTTGATAAACAGCCAGCTGGCTGCAGTTGCTGACACCCTGGGGAGGAATAATGACCTGTATGCCTATTTGCTTGAAAAACGTTCGGAGGCGGAAATCACGAAGTCTTCCAATGTGCCGGACGTGGAGATCATCGATACGGCAGGGGGGTCAACCATTGAGGACGTCGGTCCGAGAAAAATGATCAACCTGCTCGCGGGTTTTTTTTTCGGCCTGGCCGTTCCTTTGTTAGTGATCATTCTGAAAGATTTTTTTGATACGACCATTCGCCGGAAAGAAGTGCTTGAAAAACTGACGCCATTGCCTGTATTTGGAAATATCATCCATAATCCTTATTCTGACAGGATGCCCGTCATTCAGCATTCCCGGTCAGCCGTCACGGAGACTTTCCGGGAGCTCAGGGTGAATATGGAATTTTTGCGCTCAGGCAGGGATGCCGTGGCTGCCGGCATTCATTCTGTGACTTCGCAGGAGGGAAAGACATTTATTGCACTAAACCTGGCATGCAGCATCGCGATGAGCAATAAAACGGTCGTTCTGATCGCTGCCGATCTGAGAAAACCAGACCTGCATGAGTGGATCGGTTTACCTAATGAACATGGTCTCAGTACGTTTCTGACGGGCGGGGATGATCCGGACCGGATCATCTTTCCGACGGGGATCGCGAACCTGGATCTGATCCCTTCAGGTCCTGCCCCGTCTAATCCGGCGGAATTACTGGAGGGCCCGGCATTTGGGCGTTTGATCATGGAGTTGAAATTACGTTACAGCACGGTTATTATCGATACTGCACCGTCGGGAATCGTTACAGAAGGCGCTCTGGTAAGGCGGTATACGGATATCGATCTGTTCGTGGTCCGGCAAGATTATACCCGCAACGAGATGGTGGACTTTATCAACCAGGCGACGGTGTATCAAATGGGCAAAACAGGGATCGTCGTTAACGATATTCGT
>CAZOYZ010000109.1:3523-6421 GCA_964584045.1 uncultured Prolixibacteraceae bacterium
AGTCCCTGGCTGCCGGGATGGGCAGGGATTTCCACGCTCGATTATTATGCATCCGGGCCGAAGTGGTTCCATGCGAACAGGAAAGCGGTTGAAACTTTTCCGGGCGTGATGTTCCTGCCTGGTTTCTGGTCGGAGTACGGCATGTGTTCGGAGCCATCCGCTTTTGGCGCCAGGCAGATCTGGAAGGAGTATAACCTGCCTCACGCCGACAAGATCATCTTTGGAGTGGATGATATGATGAAGATCAAAAGGCCTGATCCGGAGACAGATGGTTTATTGCCGTTCATTTTACAACGCCTGGCGGAATATGAGCCACAGATCAGGGAGATGGGACATGAAGTCAGGTTTGCCGTTGCGCGTGGTCCTCTGAATATTGCGTCCTTTCTGATGGGGACGACCGAACTGATGACGGCACTGATGCTGCAGCCTGAAGAATCGCACCATCTGCTGCATGTCATTTCGGAGTTCGCGGTTGACTGGCTCCGGCTTCAAAAGAGTATGTTCCCGACCATCGACGGGATCCTGGTGCTTGACGACATCGTAGGCTTTTTAGGGGAAGAGGAGTGCAGGGAATTTGCTGTCCCCTATCTCAAAACGATCTTCGGTTCCTTTGACGCGACCGTACGTTTTTTCCATAACGATGCCGAAGGGTTGATCAGTACGCCTTTTCTCAGGGAAATAGGCGTTAACCTGTTCAACTTTAGTTTTAATCATTCCATCAATGAGATCCGGGAACTGGCCGGACCAGACATCGTGCTTCTCGGCAATTTACCCCCCCGTGACGTGTTGGCATCAGGTACACCCGGGATGGTCGCCGCAGAAACCCTCAGGATGTACAATGAAACGAACGATAAGAGCCGGATCATCTGGTCATGCGGAGGAGGAATGCCCCAGGATGTCCCGACCGTCAATATAAAGGCGTTCATCGATCAGATTAAACATTGCCGGGGATAAAACCATCGTCTGATCCCCACTTTACGGAACGGTTACGGCAGAGTGAATCAGCAGCATTAGCATGCGCTTTGCCGGACGGTAAAACGACGCCCGCCTTTGCCTTATGCCGAATAAATCACGTTCCCGTTGACAACCGTATGGCGAATGCCGATGTTTTCGTCAAAAATGACGAGATCGGCCTGTTTCCCTACAGTAATACTTCCTTTTTGATGAAAGATCCCGCAAATTTTCGCCGGTGTTGCGGTGATCATCTGTACGGCCTCCAATAAATTGACCCCGGCAAGCTTCATCATGGTCCTGACCAGCCGGTCGGCTGTCGCCACGCTTCCGGCAAATGCCGTGCGGTCGGGCAGCTTTGCAACACCGTCCTCCACGATGACCGTCTGACCTGCTTTCAGGCTTCCCAAAATACTGGTCCCTTCCGGCATCCCTGCAGCACGCATGGAGTCCGTGATCAGGGCAATCCGGCCGGCCCCTTTTATTTTGTAGATCAGTTGAAGCAGGCTTTGGGGTAAATGAACTCCGTCTGCAATGATCTCAACAGTCATCTCGTCGATCAGGAAGGCGCTTTCAATCACCCCTGCAAAGCGGAAGGCATTGCGGCGGGTTACGCCCGACATGCCTGAATACAGGTGGGTCATATGGGTGAAACCGTTTTCAAAAGCGTCGATCACTTCCTCATAGATCGCATCGGTATGGGCAATAGAGGGCAAAATGCCATGCTGCACCATGAATCTCCCGAATCCCATCGCTCCTTTTAACTCAGGGGCCGCGCTCCATCGCAGAATATTTTTCGATTCCCTGACGATAGGTTCATATTCGCCCGGATCCGGATCGTGAATAAATTTCGGATCCTGGGCGCCACATTGTTTCAACGAGAAATACGGGCCTTCCAGATGCATCCCCTGCATATGCGCTCCCCTGGTATTCCGGCTTGACGCTTCCCTGAAAATGGATAAGCTGTGCTTTAACTCGTCCATGCTGCTGGCCAGGGTAGTTGGCACCAGCGTGGTCGTTCCGTGATGGGCATGCATCTCTGCAGCGCCCAGGAATGCTTCCACGGTCCCGTCCATGAAATCGTGTCCTCCTGCGCCGTGTGTATGCATATCGATGAATCCCGGCGCTACATACCTTCCTTCCGCATCCACGATCCGTGACCCGGCAAAGGGAACATCATCCGGCTCGATCCCCACGATCATCCCGTCTTCCACCCAAATTGTACGGTCAGTAACTAACCGGTAGGGAGTGATAATCTTCCCGTTGACGATTTTTAACCGTTTACCTCTCGACTCCATGTTATTGTATTTATTCTGCAACTATTTTAACTTCTTTTTTAAACGACCAGCTTTTAACACGATACCCGTAATAGGCATAATAAACCAGGTAGATGTAACAGGGCAGCAATACCCAGTAAGCCGTGTGCGTGTCGTATAAATCGGCAAAATAGCCGTAAATAAGCGGTACGATGGCGCTTCCGCACAAACCCATGATCAGGATGGATCCCCCCATTTTTGTAAACCGGCCCAGTCCATTGAGTGCAAGCGGCCATATTGTTGACCACATCAATGAGTTGGACAGCCCCAGTATGACCAGAAGCCAGATGGAAAGACTTGTGGTATGACCAAGAAAAGCGACCTGACCACGCACCATGAAAAACAACAGGGTCAGTACAATGGCTGATGTGGTGCATATCCGTAAAACCTTGAGATGATTAATGAATTTCGGGATCAGGACAATGCCTAATAAAAAGCCAAACATCGTGATGCCTAAAATATAGGAGGGGAATACTTTCGCTTCCGATAGTGGCAGACCTAACGATTGCGCATACCCGATCACGGTATTTATACCTGTAACCTGGGATCCTACATGCAGGAATATGGCTACGGCGCCAAGAATAAGATACGGGAACTCAATGATGCTCTTCTTGCCCGAATTGGCATTGGC
>CAZOYZ010000109.1:6521-12749 GCA_964584045.1 uncultured Prolixibacteraceae bacterium
CAAGAATAAGATACGGGAACTCAATGATGCTCTTCTTGCCCGAATTGGCATTGGCTACATCCGCATTTTCCTTGTTGGTATCTATTTCAGGCAATATGGAATACCTGATCATCAATCCAATCCCGAAAAGGACAACTGCCATGCCTGCGTACGGAACGATCACTCTTCGGATCAATTCATTCAATGCCGCATCTTTTGCTGCTTCGTCCATCAACGGGATTTGCCGGAACAGTTCCGTATCGGTGGGCCTGAGTATGGCGGCGGCCAGCAATAACGGAGCAATGATCCCGGCAGTTTTGTTGCAGACACCCATAATGCTCATTCTCTGCGCGGCCCTCTCATGTGAGCCGATCATGGTGATATAGGTGTTTGCGGCGGGTTGCAGAATCGCCAGTCCTGTTCCTATTGAAAAGAGGCCGATCAGGAATATCCCGTAGATCCGGGTCAGCGCTGCCGGCACAAAGATCAGTGCGCCTAATGCCATAATGCAGAAACCGATCATGATCCCTTTCTTGAACCCAAATTTTTCCAACAGGTGTGCTGCCGGAATGGCCATAATAAAATAAGCAATATAAAAGGCAAAGGCGACTAACAAGGACTGGACATTATTTAATTCGCAGGAAATTTTAAAATACGGAATCAAAATCGCGTTGATCCAGGTTGTAAACCCGAAAATAAAAAACATCAGCCCGATGATCGCGATTGAAATGATCGTCGCCCAGTTTTCTTTTGATTTTTGTATCGTTTGATTTGGTTTATTTTTCATGAGTTTATTCGTGTCGTTTCGTTCGATTGATTTTTTTTAATAGGATTCCCGTGTGTTAAAGGCCGGTTCCTCCGTTTTCCCATCTCCCGTTTCCGGTTTCCGGTCTCCGGTTTCCGGTCTCCCGTCTCCGTTATAACACCATTTCCCATCCTTTTTCATACTTTCGTGACCAAAGTTTAGCGGCCTCCTTGTCTTTGACAATATGTCCGTTGGTCGGATCAATGTCGAGTGACCGGCCAACCCGCTGGGCGATATTTCCCAACTGAACCAGCAAGGTGCTCTTGTGACCGGAGTCAATGCCGGAGCGGAGGGTTGTACCTTTGGTGATGCCGTCGAAGAAATTTTGGATGTGCAGGCCATCCAGTTGCTGCGCCGGGCTGGCAGGATCACGGGGATCAATTTTTTCTTTATCGGCCACGTTCTTGATTTCCTTTCCTGCAACGTCATAGACCGTATAGCCGTTTCCTCCGGTGATCAGGAGAGAGCCTTTGTCGCCGAAGAAGAAGGCTCCCACCGAAGATCCTTCAATTTCCCGGGCATTACAACTACGGCCTTCCCAGGTCATGGTAAAACCTTCACTGAAATCGATGCTGATCACCTGTGTATCGGGGGTTTCCCAGTCGTCCTGATAGTGAAACCGTCCTCCGTTGGAACTGACACGGACCGGATAGTTCACACCTGCTCCCCAGCGCAGCAGATCGACCATGTGTGTGCCGTTGTTCAGCGCTTCGCCGGTGCCCCAGTGCCAAAACCAGTGCCAGTTGTAATGAACGTAATTGTCCCTGAAGGGCATCCGGGGAGCGGGTCCCTGCCAGAGATCCCAGTTGAGCCATTCGGGGACGTTTGTTTCCTTCCCGATGCCAATAGATGGCCGTTTATTGGTGTACCAGCTTTTGCCGAAGTAAGGTTTGCCGATCACCCCCGCGTTCAGTTCTTCGATCGCCCTGATCACATTGGGCCAGGAGCGGCGCTGGTTTCCCATCTGCAGGACTTTGTTATACTTTGCGGCAGCTTTTACCAGGATCTCTCCTTCTTCGGGGCTGTGACTGCAGGGTTTTTCCAGGTACACATGTTTGCCGGCCTTCATGGCAAGCAGGGCAGCCGGTGCGTGCCAGTGATCGGGCGTCGCCACCACCATCGCATCCAGATCTTTATCTTCCAGGGCATTTCTGAAATCGGGCACTGATCTCGGTTTACTCCCGGCGATTTTAGCGACGCCTTCGATGCACTTTTCAGCAGCCCGGGTGTCGACATCACTGATCGAGATCACGTTGCAGTTTTTTTGACGGGCAAAGTTCGTGGCCAGAGCCATTCCCCGGGAATTGACGCCCATCACGCCCGCGTTGATCCGGTCATTGGCACCGATGATATTCCGGTAACTTTTGGCGCTGAATCCCTGTAAAACTCCTCCAAATGACAAAGCAGCCGTGCCGAGTACCGTCGTTTTGATAAAGTCTCTCCTGTTATTTTCCATGATGTGAATCGTTAGAGTTTCAATGCCTTTTTACTTTCTTTTTGAGCTTTTTCCATGATCTCCTTCATCGATACCGGCACGCCGCCTTTCTTTTTGCTCACATCGGCGGCTTCCATGAAGGCCATGATCTCAAGGGTTTCTTCTTCCGGTACAGGGATTTCTCCGGTACTGAAAAATTTGACGATCTCGGCCAGCAAGGGATTGTAGCCATTATAAGAGCCAAGCGTTACGATGGCTTTATCACCAAAAACAGTACCCCCATAACCGGCCTTTTTCCCGCGTAAACCGCGGAAAGAACCGATCCGTCCGTCATTCCAGGTGCCGACAGCCACATCGGTGTCGGGGGTCGAGATGCGGACCACGGTCTGGCAACCCGTGCCCATTGCTGTGAACAGGGACTCCACACCATGTATGCCATACCAAACCAGGTCAGGATGTGTTTTTTCGAGATGGCAGGGACTGTAGGTCTCCACTCCCATGACTTTTCCTGCGTCACCCTTTTTGATGCCGTCCATCCCTTTAATATACCGGAGCGATGATGCGGAAAATACCGGAACCTGACAATGGCGCGCGGCATCGAAGATGGCAAAGGCATCGGAAAGAGATGCCGCGACGGGTTTATCGATAAACATCCGTTTTCCTGCTTTCAGCACAGGGATGGCCTGCTCCAGATGGCGGCGGCCATCGTTGGTTTCGAGAAGGATCACATCCGTTTTGGTTAGCAGGGTATCGATGGAATCGACAATTTCCACGTCGAATTTCTGTACCTCTTTGATATAGCCATCGACTCTTTTTACACTCGATTCAATGTCAAGGCTTCCTTTCGGATAAGCAGCTGCCACTTTATAGCCGCCAAAGGTATCTCCTGCCCCGGGGTCATTTAACGCTTTGGTGAAAGCGATGCTGTGGGAGGTGTCGAGACCAATAATCCCTACGCGCAGTCCTTCGGATTTCTTTTGAGCCATCAGCGAAGTGCTGAACGAAATCCCGGCGCCGGCAACGGCGCTCGTCTTAATAAAATTCCGCCTGTTAATCATATTTAGTTTCTTTTAAGTTTTTTATATAGATGGATCTGTTTATATGCTCCGAAATTTATGGATTGGGTCGTAAAAAATAGCCGAAGAACCTGTAAATCTGCTCATTCGATTCCTCATTGGGCGAATGCTCCGGCCTGTTTGTCATTGCGACCCGGTTTTGATACCCCAGTAATTTGTTCACACGGACACTGTGATTCAGTGCGATCCAGCGCTCGGGCGGATCTTCCGAGCCACCTGACACCAGGAACGGTCTTGGAGCCATCAGGGCATGCAGCTCGGTCAGATTATAGCCCTCTCTGATTAGTTTGGGATATATTCCCCGGGCCGGATTATCTTCTGTGATCAACCCGCGTTTTCTCCAGGGTTTTGGATGGTACCCCAGGTACCAGGGTTCCCAGTAATTGACAGCCGGGCGGGACTCGTCAAAAACAATTCCGGGGTCTGACCAGACGGCGCAGGCGAATTTCTCGTACAGGCAGGAAGCGAACATGGCCCATTTCCCGCCAAACGAATGGCCCATGATCCCGATCCGGGTGGAGTCGATACCGTCAATTCCCGACAACATCTGCCAGGCATTGGCTGCTGCGTAGCCCAGCATGGATAAAGGTTGTACCCGGGCATTCTCAATGCCGGGATAATACAATGAGAATTCCTGCCTTGCTGAGGCTTCACGCGTGCCGATCGACAGGGTGGCAAATCCTCTTTTAACGAGTTGGTATGCGAAATCGCGGTATGGTTTTCCTTCAATGCCGATAGCCGTCTCGGGTTCATAGAATACGGTGATCACTGCCGGCTTTTTACCCTCCCCGTCGGGAATCAGCAGGTATCCGTCTGTTTTCTCACCGGGAGCCCAGTAGAAGCGGATGTGGTGCTGAGTGAAGTCTTCCCGCCGGACAGATCCCAGGTACTCCGGTTTCTGGTTGGTGATGACCGGCGGCCAAAGTCCCATAAGTTCATGCCAGCGGTCAAGAATCTCTTTTCTTCTTCTACCCCAGTCCCCGGCCGTCTTAACCGGATCACCGTTGTAAAACTTCAGCGGCGACCGGAATTCGCCAAACTGATCGGCGTATTGGGCAGGAGGAGAGAAAAAAGGCTGCAGGCAGAACCCGCCCGAATCTTTTTGGATCCCGGTAACAGCACGCGAGAGTACCGGCTTCAGGCAAAAGGCGTGGAATACCAGGATAAGACTCAAAAAAAATGTCAAAAACAGGTGTCTCATTTTCGTTTTATTGGTAGTCGGGAATTGCTGGTTTAAAATTAGAAACAATGCCGGAATAATTCCCAACGTCCCAACAAAAATAGAAATTCCCTACGATTACGCAATCGTTTGTGTAATTTTTTTCATTTTTCTTCTGTGTCGGCAAAAGGGGAGAATTGCAAACAAGGGAACTATATGACCTGATATTCTTCCGGCTATTTATCCACCGGCTGCTTTTTCCGTGAAAACCTCATCGTCCTGTTTCTGTGATGAACGCAGATGTTTAAAGCTTCCATGGTTTTCGGTACTCGTACGATAAAAGTTCATTCGCTGGATCACAATTGGTCACGATTTCTTTCTCAGCGTCCCACTTAAGGGTTTGTTTCACATGTAGCGATATGGATGCCAGATGGGCCATATTGGTTGACAGATGTCCCTCCTCCAGCGGAACCAGCGGTGTTTTTCTTGATTTAACACAGTTCAGGAAATCGCGGATCAGGTTTGCTCCCGGGTTGGCATAGCTGCCGTCAACCAATTTCCCGTTGTCTTGAAAGGCAATTTCGAAAGTTTCAGCTTCCATCATTTTTTCCCAGTTCTGGAATTGCCCCCGCGCCGTGGGTATAATCTTATAACCATTGTTACCCGCGACCTGGAGCGTGCCGTTTGTTCCCCGCAATTCCAGAAAACCATAGGGCAAAAAGCTGCCGGAACTGGCTTCTGCAAGTGTAAAGGTTGCGATCGTGCCCGAAGGAAACTCGAAAATAGTCTGCATGGTGTCGGGTATGGTGCGGTCGTCATTGATCACATACTTTCCTCCGAGGGAGGTAACGGCAGCAGGCGCCTTTTCATGAAGCAACCAGCGAATCAGATCAAGGGAATGAACCCCCTGGTTAAGAACCTGGTTGTCGTACTCTTCCCACCACCGGAACATGTATGGGGCAATATTATACTGGTAAGGCCGGTATGGTTTGGGCCCAAGCCACATATCCCAGTTAAAGTCTTTTGGAGGATTCTCAGGTTTCATTTTCCCTATTCCGTTGGGATACATATTGCTGACGTGACAGGCTGAAGCAAACGAAACCTTTCCGATTTTTCCTTCCGGAATTTCTTTTGCCAGTTTCCGGTAAGTGCTTGACCCCCTCCGGTTCAGACAAACTCCTGCAATTTGGGAACTGTTTTTCAACGTGTTGATCATGGTACGTCCCTCTTGAATGCATTTGGTAAGCGGTTTTTCCACAAAAACGTCTTTCCCGGCCTTAATGGCATCGATGGTTTGAAGGGGGTGCCAGTGATCCGGGGTGCCGATGTAGACGGCATCGACCGATTTGTCATCCAGTAATTCACGATAGTCGGAGTACCGGCCTACCTCCGTCGGGAATTGTTCTCCCATTTGGGGAATTTGTCCCGGACGCGTTTCAAGATACCTCGGATCGACTTTTGAACGGTCACGGGTGAGGTAAGGTTCATACACATCTGCCAGGGCGGCAATCTCACAATCAGGCTCGTTCATAAATTCGTGCATGACCTGACTACCCCGGTTTCCAACGCCAATGAAACCCATACGGATTTTTTCGTTAGCCCCGATGATCCGGGCATAGCTCTTCGCACTGATTGAGACTGCCCCCAATGTAATACCGGCTGACGCCATACCGGTACAGGACAAAAATTCACGCCGGGTCGTTTTTTTCTGTTGGTCTTTCATGATTTTAGTTTTAAAGTTAATTGGTTGTTTCTTCTTCTTTTTTTACATCCG